>NZ_JBKGHJ010000041.1:0-29230 GCF_046520365.1 Corallococcus sp. 4LFB | reverse complement strand
CGCCCTCCATCCGCCGGAACAGCAGCGCCGCCAGCACCGCCTCCAGCGTGGAGCCCAGCACGACGGACAGCCCCACGCCCGGGGTCACGTCCATGGCGTACGCCACCACGCCCGCGCCCAGCGCCACCGCGGGCCAGCGCGACACGCCCAGAAGCAGCAGCCCGCCCAGGGCCACGCCCGACGGCAACCAGACGGGACAGATGTGGCTCTCTTCCGCGGACAGCGACAGCGCCACCCGCGCCGCCAGCAGGTACACCGCCGTCAGCGCGAGGACCTCCACGAGGCCCCGCACCGGGAACGCCGCCACACGGGCCTGAGAACGACCTTGGATGATGACTTCCCCCCGTCCCTCCAGGGCGTGACGCCAGGGCCGGAGGAACATGCGTCATGGTAGCGGGGACGGCAGGGCGTTGCACCCCGTCCGCGGGGAGGCCCGCCTGGCAGCCAGGCGGTGTCCCACCGGCGATGCAATGGACATCCTCCGGGGCCGTAGGAAGGGACAAGGAGGAACGAAACTCATGTCGCGTCCCGGTCTTGCTGCGCTGCTGTCGTTCTTCATCCCCGGCGTGGGGCAGATCTACAACGGTGACATCCTGCGCGGGGTCTTCTGGCTCATCGTCACGCCCGGCTTCTGGCTGGGCACGGGCGGCATCCTCGGCTGGGTGTGTCACGTCATCGCCGCGGCCACCGCGTACAACCGCGCGGAGGCCAAGGAACGGGCGGGATACGGCCTGGACTAGCCCGCGCGGAAGCCGCGCGTGCGGACATGAAAAAGGGGCCCACCGGCCCCTCGCCCACCGCCGCCCCGGTGCCCTCATGGGCCGGGGCGGTGTTGCTTCATCCAGCTCAGGTGTTGAACGCGTCGGGCAGCGGCTGCGGGCCCGGGATGATGCCGGCGATGTCGGGATCCTCTTCGCCCGGCCCGCGCGCCGGACGCTGATCCTTCTCGGTCTTGCGCTCGGCCTTCTTGGCGTCCTTCTCGCGCTGCTTCTGCTGGCGCGCCATTTCCTTCTGCCGCTTCGTGGACCTTCCCTGCATGGAACCTCCTGGGAAACATTGAGCGAAAAAGAGGCCCGGCCCCTTCAAGGCCGGACCTCGTGGATGCGTGAAAAGCAGCAGAGCCGGAAGGCTCAGCCGACCGGGCGGACGTTCTCCGCCTGGAGCCCCTTGGGGCCCTTCTTCACGTCGAACTCCACCTTCTGGCCCTCGGCCAGGGTGCGGAAACCGTCCGCCACGATGGCCGTGTGATGGCAGAACACGTCCGGACCACCGCTGTCCTGCGTGATGAACCCAAAACCCTTCGCATCATTGAACCACTTCACCGTACCACTTGCCATGATCTGCTTCCTTGTCCCACTGGCAACCCTGCGAGAATCGCCGGACTGCCCGCCCCCGCATTTTGGGGCGAAGACCGCGCCTTAGCCCTGAACAGGCATGAAGTCGAGCCGGGAACCACTCCCGGCCTCCCACACGACGTCGAAGGTAACAACCTCGATCCGGCAGTGAAACGCCTTCGTGGGGCGGTCCATTTCCGGCTGGCTGACGCTCCAGGCGGCCAGGGGTGACACCTCCAGGGGGCCCCGGTGTTCCGGAATAGTTTTCAGCCTCGAACACTTCCACCCGGACGTGGCCTATCTTGGATGCCCCGTACCGGTTTTCAGCCCCGCAGACCCCAACCGTGAGGCGTCCCTCCCAGTGACAAACCCAACCCGTGTGACCTTTGGCCAGCGAGATGCCTCCTTCGCGGAGGACCTGAAGCGACGCGTCTCCGAATACTTCGAGACCCGGAACCTCTCGCAGCGAGCCAACAAGGCCATGTACGTGAAGGCCCTGTCCATCCTGGGCTTCACCGCGGGGGTCTACGGCCTGCTGCTCAGCGGCCGGTTCAACGCCTGGGGCATGCTGGGCCTGGCGGTGCTGATGGGCGTGGCCATCGCGGGCATCGGCTTCTGCATCGGCCATGACGGCGTGCACGGCTCCTACAGCGACGACGCCCGCGTGAACGGCGTGGTGGGCCTCGCGTTCGACCTCATTGGCGCGAACAGCTACATGTGGCGCATCACCCACAACGTCCTGCACCACACGTACACCAACATCCAGGGCATGGACGAGGACCTGACGGTGAGCCCGCAGCTGCGGCTGTCGCCGTACAGCGAGTGGAAGGGGTACCACCGCTTCCAGCACCTGTACGCGTTCGCGGCGTACTCGCTGACCACGGTCTTCTGGGTGTTCGCGAAGGACTACAAGTACTTCTTCCAGAAGGACCTGGGCCCCTACAAGGGGAAGAAGCACGCGGGCGGCGAGTGGGCCCGCCTGCTGGCGATGAAGGCCGTGTACTACGGCTGGACGCTGGTGATTCCGTGGCTGGTGCTGGACGTCACCTGGTGGCAGTTCGTGGTGGGGCAGCTGGCCATGCACATGACGGCGGGCTTCATCCTGGGCATCGTCTTCCAGCTGGCCCACGTGGTGGAGAACGCGGAGTTCCCCGTGCCGGACGCGGACGGCAAGGTGGAGGACGCGTGGATGGTGCACCAGCTGCGCACCACCGCGAACTTCGCCCGCAAGAACCGCCTGCTGAGCTGGTACGTGGGCGGCCTCAACTTCCAGGTGGAGCACCACCTGTTCCCCAAGGTGTGCAGCATCCACTACCCGGCGCTGAGCGAAATCGTGAAGGCCACCGCCGAGGAGCACGGCCTGCCCTACATCGAGGCGACGACCTTCCGCAGCGCCGTGGCGTCGCACTACCGGATGCTCAAGCGGCTGGGCCGCCCGCCCGCGGCGGACGCCGCCGCCGAGCAGTCGAAGCTCGCCGTGGCGGCCTGAGCCACTCCAGCCACCGCGCGGGAGCCCCAGGGGCCGTCCTCCTCACGTGAAGGAGGCGGCCCCTGCTGCTTTTCAGGCGCCAGCGGACCGCAGCGCGGCCAGGAGCTCGCCCGCCGAGGAGACCACCGCGCGCGCCCCGTGCGCGTGCAGCTCCGCCGCCGTGCGGAAGCCCCAGGTGACGCCCACGCCGTACATGCCCGCGGCCTTCGCGGTGTCCATGTCCACGGAGGTGTCCCCCACGAAGCCGCACGCGTCCGGCGCCGCGCCCAGCTCCGCCGCCAGGGCCAGCGCCGCGGTGGGGTCCGGCTTGCGCGGGATGCCCGGCCGCTCGCCGTACACGGCCGTGAAGCGCACGCCCGGCAGCAGCCGCGCCGCCAGCCGCTTCACGAAGTCGTCGGACTTGTTGCTGAGCACGCCCAGCCGCACGCCGTCCGCCGCCAGCGCCACGAGCGCGTCCTCCACGCCCGGGTAGGCGCGCGTCCGGTCGAACAGGTGGGCGTCGTAGTGGGCGTGGTACGTGGACAGCACCTCCCCCTGGAGCGCGGGGGGGGCGCCGGCCGTGGCCCGCTCGGCGAGCTTCGCCACGCCCTCTCCCACGAAGCGCAGGTAGGCGGCCTCCGGGTGCGGCGGCAGGCCGTGCCGCGTGAGCGCGTGGTTCATCGCCGTGGCGATGTCCCCCAGCGAGTCCACCAGCGTCCCATCCAGGTCGAAGAGCACGGCGCGCAGGAGCATGATGGGCGCTTCTCTAGCAGAAACGCGAACGCCCCGACCCATGCAGGGTCAGGGCGTCTTTTGTGAAGCGCGGATCCCGGAACCGGCCGGGAGCCGCCGCGAAGCGGTTGTTACGGGGTGACGGCGGCGGTCTTCTCACCGGCCGCGGCGCCACCGGCCTGGATGACGGCGAAGTTGATGTTGCTGTAGCCGGCCGTGGCGCAGCTGAACATCACCCGCTTGATGACCTTGAACTGGACGTCCTTGTTGGCCTGGATGTTGACGTCGCCCTTGAAGGTCTCGCCACCGCCGGCCATGGAGTGCAGGTCCTCGAACTGCTTCTTCATGTCCCGCAGCTTCTCCTCCAGCGCGGGGATGTTGAGGTACTCGTCCTTGGTGAGGTCCTCCACCCGGCCCACGATGGTGCCCGACACGCTGACCTGGTCGTTGGACACCATCACCACCGGGTGCATCTCCACTTCCTTCACGTTGACCGCTTCGGGAAGGACGATGTCCTTGGTCATCATCAGCACCTCGCCCGTCGCGGAGAAGTTCGCGATGAGGAAGAGCACGATGATGACGAACATGTCGACGAGCGGGGTGATGAGCAGGTCCGCGTTGCCGTTCTTCTTGCCGTGACCGCCGTGGCCGAAGACCTTGGAGTGCTCCAGCCGCTTGCCGTACCGCTTACCGGGAACCTTGATGCCCATGGCTTGGGTGCTCTCCTGTTAGCCCATCGCCGCGGAGACCGACACCTGGGGCAACCCGGAGCCGATGCACTCGTCGATGATGCGGACCAGGTCCTCGTAGCGGACCAGGTCCTCGGTCTGAAGGGTGATGGCGGCCTGGTCCGGCAGCTGCGCCTTCAACTCCTTGAAGCGCGCCACCAGCTTGGTCAGGTCCGGCCGGCCCTTGTCATCCCGGGTGAGGGGGATGGGGTCGAAGGCGCTCTGGTCGGCGGTGAGGCGCATCTCCGTGGGCGACACCAGGAGGGTGAGCTGGACCGTCTTGGTCTTCTCCTCCTCCTGCTGCTCGTCCGTGGAGGCCCCGCCGGCCTGGGACACCTGGAGACGGCCAATCTGGGTCCAGACCGCCGTCATGATGAGGAAGCTGATGGTCACTGCCATCAGGTCGATGAAGGGCACCATGTTGATGGCGGTGTCGAGCGGCTTCTTGCCACCCTTCCCGCCGGTGCCCAGGTCCATTCCGCCGGCCATGGCGACTACCTCCCTGCCCTACCGCGCTCTTCGCGCACGAACGACGTTCAAGAAGACTTTGAGAACCGACGCGGCTGTCCGGGTCCACCACTTCGGGGCTACCAGACAGCGCGCCGGCACATCCGGTTCCAACCGGCGACCGCCGAGAGGAGGACTACTCCTCGGCGTGCGCGTGGGCGGACGCGGGGATGTTCAGGTTCTTGAACTTGTCGCGGTTGGCCACGATGAGGTTCAGCACGGAGACGCTGGTCTCGTTGATGTCGTTGATGAGGCCCTGGGTGCGGCCCATCAGCACGGAGAAGGCGATCAGCGCCGGGATGGCCGTGAGCAGACCGAAGCCCGTGCAGTTCATGGCTTCCGAGATGCCGTTCGCCAGAATGGTCGCCTTGTCGGCCGGGTTCACGTTCGCCACCGCCTCGAAGCAGGTGATGAGACCGTTCACCGTGCCCAGGAGGCCCGCGAGCATCGCCGCGTTGCCGAGCATCGCCAGGTAGCCCGTGCGCGCCTCCAGGCGCGGCGTCTCACGCAGGCTGGCCTCGTCGAGCGCCGCCTGGACCTCTTCCTGGCCCTTGGGGACGTTCATCAGGCCGGCCTTGATGACGTTGGTCAGCGGCGTGTTCTTCTGGCCGGCCACGTAGTTGATGGCCTTGTCCAGGTCGCCCGCGTAGATGTGCTTCTTCAGCCCGCGCAGGAAGCCTTCCTTGTTGATGGAGGCCTTGCCGAACAGGACGATGCTGCGCTCGATGATGATGGAGAGCGCGACCACCAGACAGACCGCGATGGGGTACATACCGGCCTGACCGGACTCCCAGCGGCGCCCCAGTTCCTGCAGGAAGGTCTCATTGCCGCCGGCGGCGTTGGCGAGGACGGACAGATTGGCTACGAACCCCAGGTTCATCACGGAATGCCTCCAGATGGGCGGAGCGACACGCGCTTGCGGGCCACTCCGCACTGCGACCGGCCGGGTGGACATCCACCCAGGTCAGCGGCAGGAATTTTGGATCACGGTGCCGCCGAGTCTAGGAACCGCTCCCAGGCGTGTCAAGGCAGGCACCCTCAGCGTTAGTTACTGAAATCTCACAGGAATTTTGCGTTGGCTCGCGGCTTGCCAAGTCGCTCCACAGGGCACACGGCAGGCCCTTTCCAGCGGCTTGCGCAACAGCCGTGCCAGCGATTTGGGCACCTTCGGGGGCCGTGTTAGGCGGGGAAACCATGGCCAGGAAGCGCATTGGTGAGCTGCTGGTGGAACGCGGTGCGATCACCCCCGCCCAGCTGGAGGCGGGGCTCGCGGCGCAGCGACAGACGCGGCAGCGGCTGGGCGTGACGCTGATTGGTCAGGGCGCCATCACGGAGGCCACGCTCGCCCAGGCGCTCAGTGAGGCCCTGGAAATGCCCCAGGTGGACCTGGCGGCGATCACGCCGGACTGGGCGGCGGTGCACCTGCTGCGCGCGCGCTTCTGCGAACAGCACGACCTGTTCCCCTACGCGCTGGAGCACGTGGGCGGCCGGCGCCAGCTGGTGGTGGCCATGGCGGATCCGCTGAACATCACCGCCATCGAGGAGATTGAGTTCACCAGCGGCCTGAAGGTCAGCGGCCGGGTGACGGCGCTGTCCGCGGTGCGCGGCGCCATCCTGCGCTACTACCACAAGGTCCCCGTGGCCACGGGCTCCCGCCCTGCCGCGGCGCGTCCGTCTGCAAGACCCGCTCCGCCTCCCGCGCGCCCGGCCGTGGTGGAGGACGACGAGGAGGTCATCGTCGGCGAGGAGCTGCCGGCGGCGGAGAAGACGCAGCGCACGTCGCTGGCGGACCTCATCCGCGAGCGCGAGGAGCAGGCGAAGCGCAAGCGCGGCGGCGCGGGCGCGGGGGACAAGGGCAAGGCGAAGGCGCCGTCGGCTGGCGGGGGCGGCGTGCTGGACGACCTGGACTACCTCTTCGGCCAGGCGGCGCGCGAGGAGCCGGACCGGCTGGAGGAGCTGGAGCGCCGCTTCTGGGCCCTCATGCGCATCATGGCGCGCAAGGGCCTGCTCACGAACGAGGAGTTCCGGCGGGAGCTGGACGACGAGGGCGGCGAGGGCTGAGGCCGCGCCCGCCGTCGTCGTCAGTCCGCCGCCAGGGGCAGCCGCACCGTGAAGGTGGTGCCCTGCCCCAGCGCGCTCTCCACGGTGAGGCGCCCGCCGTGGTTCTCCACGATGCCCTGGCAGATGGACAGGCCCAGGCCCGTGCCGCGGCCTTCGGGCTTGGTGGTGAAGAAGGGCTCGAAGATGCGCGACAGGTCGCGCGGCTCGATGCCGGTGCCGGTGTCGCGCACGCGCACCACCGCCTCCGTGCCCTCCTGCAGGGTGGTCAGCTGCACCTGTCCCCCGGGCTGCATGGCGTGGCAGGCGTTGGTGATGAGGTTGACGAACACCTGCACCAGGTTGGCGCGCACGGCGGACAGGGGCGGCACGTCGCTGGCGTAGTCGCGCTGCACGCTGACGCGGGCCTGGGACACGACGTGCTCGCAGAAGCCCACCGCCATGTCCACGACGGCGTTGAGCGACACGCGCTCCGGCCGGTCCTGCGCGGGCCGCGCGTAGCTGACCAGGTCGCGGGTGAAGCGCAGGATGCGGTGGCTGCTCTCCAGTATCTTCTTCAGCTTCTCCTGGTCCGCGGGGTTCGCGCCCGGCGTCATCCGCGAGCGCTGGAGCAGCGCGTCCGCGTAGGTGGCCACCGCCGTCATGGGGTTGTTGATTTCATGCACCACGCTGGCCGCCAGCTGCCCGATGGAGGCCAGCTTCTCCGCGTGGATGATGCGCTTCTCCAGCTCCTTCACCACCGTGACGTCCTGGCCAATGGCGATGACGCCCTCCACCTCCCCGGGCTGGGTGAGCATGGAGGAGGTGGCGAAGGACACGCGCACCTCGCCGCCGTCGCGGGTGAGCAGGCGCGTCTCGAAGTTGTTCACGGACTCGCCGCGCATGGCCGCGGCCAGCACGGGCACCAGCCGCAGCTGTTCGCTGGCCGCCACCAGCGAGGACAGGTCCCGGCCCAGCACCTGCTCCTTGGACAGGCCGGTGAGCGCGCTCAGGGCCTGGTTGAAGACCACGACCTGCTTGTCCCGGTTGACCACCAGGATGAGCGCGTTGGCCTTCTCCAGCAGCTCCTCCAGGTACTTGCGCACGAACGTCAGCTCGTCGATGAGCTTCGCGTTCTTCACCGCCACGGCGACCTGGCTGGCCAGCTGGAGCAGCACGCGCTCGTCGTGCGCGGGGTCCGCGTCCAGCCCCTCCGGGTACTCCATGTTGATGGCGCCGAAGAGCTGGCCGCTCGCGACCAGGGGCGCGCTCACCGCGCGGGTGCTGCCGTGGAAGAGCAGCGGCACCTCTTCGGAGATGGTCACCCGTCCCTGCGGCAGCGCCGTGGGCGTGAGGTTCGTCTTCTCCACGGAGCGCTGGAAGAGGACCAGCGGTTCGTGCGCGCCTTCCTTGAGGCGGCCTTCGGCGTAGAGCGACGTGAGGCCGCCGGAGCGCGCGTCCACGATGCGGATGCAGAAGGCGCGGCCGGGGAACAGCTCCTTCACGCCGCGCGCCACCGCGGCCACCAGCTCCTCCTCGCCGCCGGCCTCCGCCACGCTGCGGCCCAGGTCCAGGAGCACGCCCTCCGTGCGCGCCTGCTCCAAGAGGGCCCGCTCCGCGACCACCAGCCGGCCGCTGATGACCTCCGTGTCCACGCGGGCGCGCACCGCCACGGTGTCCGCGCGGCGCGACAGGGAGAGCACCAGCGAGGTGCCGCTCTGGAGCACGAGGTCGACCTCGTGGGACTGCCCGTCCTCCGGCGCGACGGCGCCCGCCAGGGCCTCCGCCAGCACGTCCACGCTGATGTCGTGCCCGGCGCAGAAGCGGCGCAGCGCGGGGTTCACGGCCGCGATGCGCAGGGCCACGTCGCAGACGGCGGCGGGCTCGTCCAGCGCGTCGAAGAAGGCCTGGAAGGCGTCAGGGGCCAGGGTTCCGGGCGGACGCACGGCGCGGACCTCACTCTTCATGGGAGCTGGCCTTGTCCAGGTCGAGGATCTGCTGCGCCCCCACGTACGACTTCGTCTCGTAGCGGGTGATCTTCCCGATCTTCCGGACGATCTCCGCCATGCGCTCCGCCTCGCGGTAGATGATGTCCACCGGCCTGAAGGCGAAGTCCTCCTCCTTGAGCTTGCGCTTGAGCAGCTCCGCGTAGCCCATCACGGAGGTGAGGGGCTGGTTGAGCTCGTGGGCCGCGGTGCCGGCGAGCGCGACGATGACGGCGTTCTTCTCACTCTCCTCCAGCCGCGTCTCCACGTCGGACAGCTTGCGCTCCAGCTGCACCCGGTCCCGGAGGTCCGTGAAGATGCCCACGGAGAAGGACTCGCGGCCGCCCTCGTAGACGATGGAGGCCGTCATGTTCACGGGCACGCGCTCACCGGAGCGGTGCATCAGCTCCTGGCGCGTGAGCGACAGCCGGCCCTTGCCGCCCATCTCCGGCCCGCGCAGCTGGGCCATGATGCGCTGGGCGACGCCGGGCGGGTAGAGCTGGAGCGCGTTGAGCTTCTCCTGGGCCTCCTGCGCGGTGTAGCCGCACATGGCCTCCGCGCCCTTGTTGAAGAGGATGATGCGCCCCTTCAGGTCGGCGGCGATGATGGCGTCCACCGACGAGTCGATGAGCCGCTCCAGGAAGTCCTTCGTGTTGCGCAGCTCGTCCTCCAGCTTGCGCGCGTGCGTCACGTCGCGGAAGGACAGGATGGTGGCCGCGTCCTCGTCGCGCAGCGGCGCGGCGGACATGGACAGCGTGAGGCACCTTCCCGCGGGCGTGCGCACCACCACGTCCACGCCCATGCGCGCCTCGCCGCGCGACGCGGACGTCACCAGCTCCATCAGCACGCCGTCGTCCACCGGCTGGGTGATTTGATTCAGGTGCTTGCCCCGGGCGTCGCTGGCGGTCGTGTCCAGCATGGACGCGCCGGAGGGGTTGAGCGACAGCACGGCGGCCTCGTCATCGAGGATGGCCACGCCCTCGCTCACGTGGGCGAAGAAGAGCTGGTAGGGCTTGAACGAGGCGGCCTTCTCCTCCGCCGCCAGCCGCGCCGTCTGCACGGACTGGAGCACCGACGCGCTCCGCAGCGCCACCGCCGTGGCGTGGGCCACGGTGGTGAGGAAGTCGATTTCGCGCGTGCTGAACGCGCGCCTGCGCCCGGCCGCGCGCAACAGCAGCACGCCGCGCACCTGGCCCCGGATGGGCAGCGGCAGCGCGGCGATGGCGTGGATGCCTCGCGCGGCCACGGCCCGGCGCTCCAGGTCGCCCAGCAGCGGGTGCGTGGCGGCCTCCTGCATCACGACGGGCTTGCCGGTGCGGACGACCTCGCGGATTTCGGGATAGCGCGCCAGGTCGATGCGCAGGTCCTTCATGCCCGGGTCGTCGCTGGCGGCGACGATGACGCCCTCGTCCGCGCCGCCGCCCACCATCACCAGCGTGGCGCGCGCGATGTCCAGCTGCTCCGCCAGGCGTCGCGTCACGCCGTGCAGGAGCGCCTCCACGTCGGAGCTCTCCGCGTAGTCGGCGGTGAGCTCCAGCAGCAGCGCCAGGTCCGTCTGGCTGCGGGCCTGCTCCTCGCGCTCGCGGTGGCGCTCCGCGGCGCGCTGCAGGCGCCAGGTGAGCTCGTGCGGCAGCCCCTGGTGGGTGACGATGTCCGCGGGGCGCAGCGTGTCCACGGCGGCGAAGCCGCGCGGCTCCGGGGACACCACCGCGATGAGCGTGAGGTGGGGCCCGTTGAGGGACGTGAGCAGCTCCACCACGGCGGGGCCGCAGCCGGGCGCGGTGAGGTCCACCAGCGCCAGCGAGGCGTCGTCCGGGTCATCCACCACGCGCAGGCCCGCGCGCTCGGCGCAGGCGTTCAGGGGTTCGCGGGCCACCGACCCCGGGGGGACCAGGACGATGCCGAAGGCGGGTTCCGACGGGGCCGACACGGGGCGCAGGACTCCGGGGCGAGGGGGGCCGGAGTCTACACAACCCCGGGGGTCAGGGGCAGCCTGACTCGAAGGCGCCCTGGTCCGGCGCCGCCCCGCAGAAGGGCAGCCCCAGGGACAGGCCCGCCTCGCGAGCGGGGGACTGCGCCGCCAGCTGGTAGTCGTCCGCGCCCGGGTCCACGAAGGCGGGGGGACGCTCCTGGGAGCGCTTGTCCAGGCCTGCCTTCGAGCGCCAGTCCGCCAGGCTCACGGTGGCGCCCTCCAGGTTGAAGGCCACCGCGCCGCCGCTCCGGTGGTACAGGTTGCCGTCCACCACCGCGCCGCTCCGGCCCGGACCCGCGCGCGCGGCGGTGCCGCAGCCGGTGAAGAGGTTGTTGCGCACGTCCAGGCCCTGGCTGGAGCCGTTGGAGCCCGCGCCGAAGATGAGGCACGCGCCGCTCAGGTTCCACACGGTGTTGTGCTGCACCTTCACGTCCACGGACGCGTCCACGCGGATGCCGGTGCCCTCCTCGCCGTCCGCTTCGCCCAGGCCGTCGTGGATGAGGTTGCGGCGGATAATGACGCGCGTGGGGGGCGCGCCCTCGCGGTTGCCGCCAATCTGGATGGCGCGCGCGTTGGCGTAGAAGACGTTGTCCTCCAGCGTGACGTCGGACGGGGACATGTGGACGAGGATGCCCTCGCCCGCGGCGGTGGACACGGCGCGGTGGTTGTAGATGGTGTTGCCGCGCAGCGTGACGCGGGTGCACGTCTTGATGTCCGCGCCGTTCTCCCGGTTGTCGTGGAGCCGGTTGTCCTCCACGAGCAGGTTGTCGAACGGCGTGCCCGGGTTGGTGGCGCCACCCTCCGGCCCCAGGCACTGCACGCCGTCGCCGGAGTTGTGGTGGATGTCATTGCCGCGCACCACCACGTTGAACGCGGAGGTCTGCACCGCGACGCCGTGGCTGTCCACCTGCCCCTGGTCGAAGTGGGAGATGTCGTTGTTCTCGATGAGGACGTCGTGCGCCTTGTCCGTCACGTAGGCGCCCGCGCCCTCCGTGCCGTTCTTCAGGATGCTGTCCTTGAGCACGCCGTGGTGCGCGCCCGCGCCGCGCCACATCACCGCGAACGTGCGCTCGCCGCCCACGTCCACCGTGAGCCCCTCGAGGTTCCAGTATGCGCCGCTCACGTCCACGAGCGCCGTCCCGCCAATGGCGCCGCCCTTGAGGATGGCCGTGGCGCCCGGCGCGGCCCGGAGCGTCAGCGGTTTCGCCGCCGTGCCCTGCCGCTCCGTCAACTGCACGTGTTCGCGCCACGTGCCGGACAGGAGGAACACCGCTTCACCGGGCTTCACCAGGGACAAGGCGCGCGCGACCGTGCGCAGGGGCAGGCTTTGCGTGCCCGCCGCGGAGTCGTTGCCGCTGGGGGACACCCAGAGCACGCGCGTGTACTGCGCTTCGGCGGGCGGCGGAGGCTCGGGCTCCTGCGGCTCCGTGGGAGTACCACCGTCCTCCGTGGCGACCCCGCCGTCCACACCGGTGCCCGCGTCGGCCGGCGGCTGGGGCCGCTCCGGCGGGGGGACGATGGGTGGGCTGGACGTGCTTGGAGGCGTGGCTGTCGCGGGCGCGGGTTCGACCTTGCCGGTACAGCCGACGGTGCCAGCGAGCATCCCGGTGGCGCAGACGAGGGTCGTCAGGGTCAGGCGGAAGCGCATGGAGGCTCCTCGTGGGGTTCACGGCGCGGAGGTGCGCTCGCGGGGTCGGCCGGCAACGGGAGCACGCGCGCCGCGCATTCCCCGTCAGCCCGGGACAGCTGCGACGCCTGGTTGCCGGGCAGCCGGGCAGGAAGGTGAATCCGCGCGGTTGGGCCTGGCGACAGGGGCCCGCGAGTGTGCCGGAGGGTGGGCACCGCGCGCAGGACGGGCCTCAAGGCTCCCACCCGGGAGGCCCCGTCCCAGGGGCGCGACAAGTTCCGCCGCCGGGCCTGTCACGGCCACTGCCCGGGGGGACGACGCCGCTGCCCTGGAGACACGCGGGCCGCGTCCTCCGGAAGGAGGGCACGGCCCGGGCACGGCAACGGATGACGGCGTCAGGGCGCGCCGGAGTCCCGGGCCTCGCGGCCGAGGAGCGCATCCAGCTCCCCGCGCTCCTCCAGCGCGTACAGGTCATCGCAGCCACCGACATGGCGGCCCGCGATGAAGATCTGCGGCACGGTGTGGCGGCCACAGCGCTCCATCATCTCCTCGCGCCGCTTCTCGTCCGCGGCGACATCCACCTTCTGGAACTCGCAGCCCTTCTCGTTGAGCAGGTCCATGGCCTGCCGTGAATAGGGACAGGTGCGCTTCATGTAGACGACGACCTCGAGCATCACGACCTCCTGCGTCGAAGGGTGGGGACGCGACTGGCGGTCCGCCACCCGGCGTGAGCCCGCCCGCTCCCCTGCTCGTCCCCTTCAGCGAGCGCCGGACACGGGCACGCCCGCGGGCAGGCGCGTGGCGGCCTCCCGGGCACGGTCGCGCAGGTCCCACGCGTACAGGGCGCACCACTGGAGCCCCACGGTGAAGACGAACAGCAGCGGCCACAGCGGCGTGTAGTGCAGCCGCAGGAGGTACAGGCCCACGTAGTACACGTAGAACTGGAGCACGAACGCGAGCAGCGAGCGCCGGCCGATGACGCTCGCCGCCTTCAGGTAGCGCGACAGGTAGCCGGCCTGCTCGGCGCGCATCAGCAAGCCCATCAGCGCGAGCACCGTGCCGCCATAGAGCGCGACGTAGGCGGGCCCCGGCGGGTACTTCTGCGCCTGCGACGTGAGCGCCATCAGCGTGTCGAAGCCCGCGCCGTGCCACAGGTGGCGCACCGCGAGGTGGAGCACCACCAGCCCGGCGCCGCCCACGGCGATGCCCAGGCCCACGAGCTCGAAGCGCCGGCCCACGCCCTTCACGTCCGCGCGGCCCCACGTCCCCAGCCACTCGCCGAACATGCTGCCCACCAGGTACACGCCCAGCCACGGCACCACCGGGAAGGTGGAGAGCATCACGGACAGCTCGCGCTGGCCGAAGAAGGCCTCCTTGAGCGTGCGGGCCACGGCCGACTCCGGCCACCACCCCAGGCTCACCGCCCAGCTCAGCGCGAACAGCCCCAGGCCCAGGCCTGCGCGGGCCCGGCCGTTCAGCCGCGTCACCACCCAGGGCCCCACGAGCAGCGCCAGCCCGATGGTGTCCGTCACCGGCAGGATGCGCAGCAGGTACAGCGGCTCGTCCGCCCAGAAGCGGCAGGTGGGCACGATGAGCAGGTGGCCCGCGGTGAGCAGGAACAGGCCGCGGCGCTGGAGCCGCTTGCGCAGCGGGCCGAAGTCGCGGCTGCGCGAGTGCAAGAGCCCCAGCATCAGGCCGCTGATGACCATGAAGCCGGGCGTGGCCATCATCGTCAGCAGGTTCATCCGCTCGCGCAGGTGCGCGGCCTCACCGCCCAGCGGATAGAGATACGCATCCGCGAAGTGCGACAGGAACACGAGCAGCATCACCGTGCCCCGCATGGCATCCACCGCTTCCAGCCGCCCGGAGGCGGAGCGCGCCCCCGACACCTGCTCGCGCTGCATTGGGAATCCCTTCGGAAGAGGGCGCGCGGTTCTTGATGGCATCCCCCACCCGCCATTCGCGGGTGCCTGCCCTGCGCGCCTGCTGACAGGAATATCACCGCCCCCATCAAAGACAAACATCCGGCGGGCGCACCCTTGCCGCTGGAGTCCTTGTCACGCCAAGCACCCGTCTGACGCGGTGGGTTGTGCTGGAATCAGCCGGGTCGGCGGGACGCCCGTCTGGTGAGTGGACGGGCATCAAGTGGGGAGCAGCCGGGGTCGGCGTGGTAGTTAGGAAGACATGTCTCCCCGACGCCCCGAAATCCTCGCCCCCGCTGGTGACCTGGAGTCGTTGCGTGCCGCCCTCGCCAGTGGCGCGGACGCCGTGTACTTCGGGCTCGATGAAGGCTTCAACGCGCGCGCCCGCGCGGAGAACTTCTCGCTCGAACGGCTGCCGGAGACGGTGGGGCTCATCCACCGGGCGGGCGCCCGGGCCTACGTGACGCTGAACACGCTGGTGTTCGAGCCGGAGCTGCCGGTGGTGGAGCACCTGCTGCGCGGCGTGGCGAAGGCGGGCGTGGACGCGCTCATCGTGCAGGACCCGGCGGTGGCGCTGCTGGCGCGGGCGGTGTGCCCCCAGCTGGAGCTGCACGCGTCCACGCAGATGACGCTGTCCAGCGCGGAGGGCGCGCGGTTCGCCACGGGCCTGGGCTTCACGCGCATGGTGGTGCCGCGCGAGCTGTCGGTGGCGGAGATCCGCCGGCTGGCGTCGCAGACGGACATCGAGCTGGAGGTCTTCATCCACGGCGCGCTCTGCATGTCGTGGAGCGGCCAGTGCCTCACGAGCGAGGCCTGGGGCGGCCGGTCCGCCAACCGCGGCCAGTGCGCGCAGTCCTGCCGGCTGCCGTACGACCTGGTGGTGGACGGCGAGACGCGCGACCTGGGCGAGGTGAAGTACCTGCTCAGCCCCAAGGACCTGGCGGGCGTGCGCGCGGTGCCGGAGCTGGCGGACATCGGCGTGCACAGCCTGAAGATCGAAGGCCGGCTCAAGGGGCCGCAGTACGTCTCCAGCACGGTGCAGGGCTACCGCCGCTGGCTGGACGGCGTGATGGCGGGGAAGCCCGACGGCGCGCGGCTGGCGAAGGACCTGGCGGAGATGTCGCTGTCGTACAGCCGGGGCTTCTCGCACGGCTTCCTGGCGGGGTCCGACCACCAGACGCTGGTGGAGGGGCGCTTCCCGAAGCACCGCGGGCTGTACCTGGGCCGCGTGCACGCGGTGGCGGGCAAGGACGTGCTCGTGGTGCCGGACGACCGGCCGTGGACGGGCGCGCTGGGCCTGGGCGACGAGCGTCCGGAGGCCCCGGCGGGCCACGTGTCCGCGCCGCTCACGGGCGAGCCCGACCCCGCGGACGTGGATCCGCGTCCGGGCATGGGCGTGGTGTTCGACGCGGGCGCGCCGGAGGACAAGCACGAGCCGGGCGGCCCCATCTTCCGTGTGGAGCGCGAGGGCGGCGCGTGGGTGCTGGGCTTCGGGCATCCCGGGCCGGACCTGGGCCGCGTGGCGCCCGGGCAGCGCGTGTGGCTGAACAGCGACCCGGCGCTGGCGCGGCGCACGGGGGAGCTGCTCGCGGAGGGTGAGCCCGAGGGCCGCATCCCGCTGTCGCTGTGGGTGTCCGGCGCGGAGGGCACGCCGCTGCGCGTGCGGATGAGCACCGGGCGGTTCACGCGCGAGGCCGTGGGCACGACGCTGCTCGCGCCGTCGCGGGGCGCGGGCGTGGACGCGGCGCTGCTCAAGGACAAGCTGGCCGCGCTGGGCGGCACGTCGTCCACCTGGCGGCGCTGGAGGCGTCCGGGCTGGCGCCGGGGCTGCACCTGCCCGTGTCGGAGCTGAAGGCGCTGCGCCGGCAGCTGGTGGCGGAGCTGACGGCGGACGTGGAGCGCGGCCCCGCGCGGACCGTGAGCACGGAGCCGGTGGAGGCCGACGTGCGTCAGGGCCTGCTGGCGAGGGTGGCTTCGCGGCCGGCGGAGGACGCGCCCCGGTTGCTGCCGCTGTGCCGGAACGACGCGCAGCTGGAGGCGGTCATCGCAGCGGGGCTGCGCGAGGTGGAGCTGGACTGGATGGAGCTGGTGGGGCTCCAGAAGGCGGTGGAGCGGGCACGCGCGGCGGGGCTGCGCGTCACCATCGCCACGGTGCGCGTGCAGAAGCCGGGCGAGGAGGGCTACGACACGCGCCTGGACCGGCTGCGGCCGGACGCGGTGCTGGTGCGCCACTGGGGCGCGATGATGCACTTCCTGGAGCAGCCGGCGGGGGCGTCGCGGCCGGTGCTGCACGGGGACTTCTCGCTCAACGTCACGAACTCGCTGACGGCGGCGCACCTGTTGAGCCTGGGGCTGGACACGCTGACGGTGTCGCACGACCTGGATTCGGAGCAGCTCTTCGCGCTGCTGGAGCAGGCGCCGGCGCACCGGTTCGCGGTGGCGCTGCACCACCACATCGCGACGTTCCACACGGAGCACTGCGTGTATTCCCACACGCTGTCCAACGGCCGCGACTACAAGGCCTGCGGGCGGCCGTGTGAGAAGCACGCCATCGCGCTGAAGGACCGGCTGGGATTGGAGCACCCGGTCATCGTGGACGTGGGGTGCCGCAACACGGTGTTCAACGCGCAGGCGCAGAGCGCGGCGTCACTGGTACCCCGGCTGCTGGAGCGCGGCGTGCGCAGGTTCCGCGTGGAGTTCGTGCGCGAGACGCGTGAAGAGGCCACGCGCGTGCTGGCCGCGTACCAGGAGCTGCTCACGGGCCGGCTGTCGCCCGCGGAGGCGGTGAAGCGCGCGGCGGTGCACGAGCAGTTCGGCGTCACGCGCGGCACGATGCAGGTGCTCAAGCACCCGGCGGCGAACGCGCGCTGAAGACACCCTTCAGGCCGCGGCGGCGGGCGGGGGCTCGGTGGCGACAGGTGCGAGGCCCACCGGCTCACCGTCTTCGCCCAGGACCACCGGGGCGATGCCCAGCTTGCGCTCCACCAGCGCGTGCCCCAGGTAGACGAGCGGCGTCAGGCCGATGGCCACCACCAGCTTCACCGCGTACGAGGTGAAGATGATCCGGAAGATGACGTCCCGGGGCAGCACGCCCGTCCAGGCGATGAACTGCACCACCACCGTGTCGATGAACTGCGACACCACCGTGGAGCCCGTGGCCCGCAGCCACAGCATCCGGTTGTTCGTCACCCGCTTGAGCAGGTTGAAGACCGAGATGTCCAGGAACTGGGCCACCAGGTACGCCACCATCGACGCCATCAGGATGCGCTGCGAGCCGCCGAACACGTTGTTGAACGACGCCGCCACCGTCCCGCCGTAGTCCTTCGCCTCCGTCATCGGCGCCCATGGGACCTGGCCCGCCAGCGCGATGACCACGAACGTGAAGATGGCCATGAAGAAGCCCACCCACGTCACGAACCGCGCGACCTTCTTGCCGTAGAACTCGTTGAGGATGTCCGTCAGCAGGAACGTCACCGGGAACGGCAACATGCCCACCGACATCACCGCCACCACCGGGCCCAGGTGCACCTCGAACAGCTTCACCCCGATGATGTCGCCCACCACCAGCGAGGTGAAGAACAGCCCCGCGAGCACCACGAAAAGCTGAATCCGCCGGTCCAGGTTCATCCGATGCGTCCTTGAGGAGCGAGGCGCCCCTAGAGCTAGCACACCCGCCCGCCCCCGTCGCTTGGCCGTCCGGGGTCTACTCGGGCAGGTAGTACAGCGTGCCCGGCCCCACGGATGCGCTGCTCCCGGCGGCCTCCTGCTCCGACAGCACCAGGCGCGGGCGGTACACGCCCAGCACCGTCTGCTCCGTGGCCGTCGGGTTGTCGTAGCGGTGCCCGAAGACGCCCGGCCCGCTGAACGCCAGCCCCCGCCCCACCGGCTGACCCTTGAGCAGCATCCCCGCGCCCAGCACCAGCTCCATGCCCTCCGTGTGCCCGTCCGCCCGCGGGGGGATGCCCCTGCCCGGCGCCACCCGCAGCCGGTAGACGCCGTAGGTCGCCCCCTCGTGGATGACGTCCACGTGGCCGAAGGCCTTCGCCTCCGTCCGGTACACCATCTCCTCGGAGGTCCGGTGCACCTGGAGCGACGGGATGGCCCACCCCGTCAGCGCCTCCGGCTTGGTGACCCGCACCGTGGCCGCGTGCAGGTGCGCGTGCGGCGCGGCGTCCGTGGGCGGCGCCAGCAGGTAGCGGCACACCGCCTCCGCCGCGGACTCCAGCAGCTCGAAGCGGCACGCATCCAGGAGGAAGCGCAGCTCCCCGGCCAGCCGTCCGTAGTGCACCGTGTTCGCCAGCTTCCCGCCCACCGCCGCCTGCCGCGCGTCCAGGAAGAGCGCCACGTCCAGGCGCAGCGGCTGCGGCGTCACGCGCTCGCGGTTGTAGACGCCCACGATGACGTCCACCGTGAGCCCGCGCAGCTCCATCACGTCCAGCGGGCGGCCCTGCGCGTCGTTGACCACCGGGTGGATCCACACGGGTTCGTGGCTCACAGCCGAGCGCTCCTTCCGCCATCCACGGCGATGACCTGCCCGGTGAGATACGGCGCCTCGCGCGCGAGGAACACCACCGTGCGCGCCACGTCCTCCACGCTGCCCTCGCGGCCCATGGGCACGCGCTGGAGCACCTCCTGGCGCGCGGCTTCGTCGAAGTGCTCCGGGAAGGCCACCACGCCCGGCGAGATGGCGTTGACGCGCACGTGCGGCGCCAGCTCCACCGCCAGCGCGCGCGTCAGCATCACGAGCCCCGCCTTGCTCACCGAGTAGTGCGCGTAGTGGCTCACCGCCCGCTCCCCGCCGATGTCGGTGAGGTGCACCACCAGCGGGTCCTTCCCCGCGCGCAGCGACGGCAGGAGCGCCTGCGTGAGGAAGAAGGGCGCGTCCACGTTCACGGCGAGCATGCGGCGGTACTGCTCGCGCGTCACGGCGGCGAAGTCCACCCGCTCGTAGAGCCCCGCGTTGTGGACCACCACGTCCAGCGCGGGGTGCGCCTGCCGGACCCGGGCGCCCAGCGCGTCCACCGCCTGCGCGTCGGAGAGGTCTCCGCTGTACAGCGTGACGTCGCGGCCCAGCGCGCGCAGCTCCTCCGCCAGGAGCTCCAGCGGCTCCATGGAGCGGTTCGCGTGAAGCGCCAGGTCGTAGCCGGCGCGGCCCAGCGCGCGAGCCACCGCGCTTCCAACGCGCACGCCCGCGCCCGTGATGAATGCGGTCCCCATATGCGGGCCCTCCCTAACAGGCCCGCCCTGGAAAGGCACCCGGCGCCTTCACGCACAAAACACCGCGGGGCGACACCCGGAGAACCCCCTCTCCAGGCACCGCCCCGCGTCCCCTGCTTCCCCTTGCGTCGTCCGTCCGTCAGTCCTTCGCGTCCTCGCTACGGGTAGTAGACCACCGTCTGCCAGCGGCGCCCGGCGTACGGCACCCAGACCCACTCCGTCACCGCCTGGTAGCCGCCCGGCACATAGCGCTGGTCGTAGTAGCCCTGCGTGCAGCGCACGTGGCGGCCGCGGCGGCCGCGGGACACGCACTGCTCGGGGACCCAGACCTGCTCGTAGCGCGCCGGCACCCAGCGCTCCACCGTCTGCAGCTCGTAGCGGCCGCGCGAGTCCACCGGGCGGGGCATGGGGCCGTAGTTGCAGTTCGGGCCGCGGCAGCCCATGAAGCGGCGCGTCTTCGCGTCGTCATCCACGTAGCGGAACGCCTGGTCCCGCGGCGCTTCCCAGCCACCGCGCTGCTCCTGGCCGCCCCAGCGCGCATCCGCCTGCGTCGGGCCGCGCCAGTCCGCCGCCATCGACGTGGAGGAACCGAGCAGCAGTGCACCGAAGGCCAGGGTCGCGAGTCCGAGCTTGAAAGCCATGTCTTCCATCCTCCGTCCGAGTTGCTTGTCCTGACTGACGGGGCCCCCGCCGGAACATTCAAATCCCGTCGGGTCTCCCCGACCCCGGTGGCGGGGGCGGGAGGATGTGGGTACACCTCATCCCATGTTCCACCGCGACGGCCCCACCTTCCGCGAGCTCGCCCAGCAGGCCCTCACCTCCGTCGAGCAGGGCTACGACCTGCTCGCGCCCAAGTTCGAGCACACGCCGTTCCGCACGCCGGATCCGGTGCTCAAGGCCGCGCTCGCGCACGCGGGCGCCCCCGGCGGCGTGGGCAGCGCGCTGGACGTGTGCTGCGGCACCGGCGCCGCGATGCGCGTGCTGCGCCGCCGTGCGCGAGCGCGTCGTCGGGTTCGACCTGAGCCAGGGCATGCTGGACGAAGCGCGGCAAAGGCTGGCGGATGCGCCGGGCACCGCGGCGCTCGACTTCGTGCGCGGGGACGCGCTGGCGCTGCCCTTCGACGCGGCGTTCGACCTGGTCACCAGCTTCGGCGCCTTCGGGCACATCCTGGAGGCGGACGAGCCGCGCCTCGTCGCGGGCATCTCGCGGGCGCTGAAGCCGGGGGGCCGCTTCGTCTTCGTCACCGGCCAGCCGCCGTCCGCGCTGAACCCCGGCTACTGGGTGGCGAAGGGCTTCAACGCCGCCATGCGCGTGCGCAACGCGCTCTGGAAGCCGCCGTTCGTCATGTACTACCTGACGTTCCTCGTGCCCCGCGCGCGCGTCCTGATGGAGGCGGCGGGGTTCGACGTGGAGGTGCGCGAGGGCGACATGCCGGAGCCCTTCGGCCGGCTCGTCACCGTCATCGCCACGAAGCGCTGAGCGGCGCGCTACGGCGCGGCCGCGCTGGCTTCGGACTCCGCGTACTGCACCGCGAGGAGCTCGTACTCCACCGGGCCGCGCGGACGCTCCACCAGCACGACCTCGCCGGCCTCCTTGCCCAGGAGCGCGCGCGCCAGCGGGGACTCCACGCTCAGCCGCCCCGCCTTCACGTCCGCCTCATCCGGGCCGACGATGCGGTAGCGCAGCTGGGCGCCGTCCTCGTCCTCCAGCACCACCCACGCGCCGAAGAAGACGCGGCCCGCCTGCGACGGATCCGGCACCACCACGCGCACGTCCTCCAGGATGGCGGTGAGCTCCCGCGCCCGGCGCTCCCGCTCGCGCTTGCGCACGCCCGCCTCCAGCTCCGGCCAGTCCCGGGGCGCGGGGCCCTGCAGCTCCAGCAGCTCCTCCTGGAGCGCGCGGTAGCCCTCCGGCGTGATGTAGCGCTGCTCCGCCGACGCCGACCGGGGACGCGCGGGGGTGAGCCCCTCGTCGCCGCCCCCGTCTTCCTTGGTGAATGCCTTCGACATGGGCCGCTCCCTCCTCCCAGGAGATTTCTCAACGTTTCCCGGGATTTGCACGCCGGGTCCGCCCGTCCGGCCGCTTCGTATTGGCGCAATTTTACTGCAAAGACGGAATCCGTCAGAATCCGGACCATGCACCTCCCCCGAGCCGTGCCCCGCTTCGAGCATCGCCTGGCCGTCCGTCTGCGCGGCATGCTGCCGCTCTACACGCGGGATGTGTCGGAGGGCGGCTTCTGCGCGGAGATGCTCCAGCCGATGAAGGCGGGCGATCTCCTGGAGGGCGCGTTGCTGCTGGGGGATGAGGAGGTGCCGTTCCAGGCCCAGGTCATGTGGGCCCGCCGCTCCGCCGGGGAGCGCACGCGGGGACGCTGTGGCGTGCGCTTCGTCACCATCGGCGGGGACTTCCAGCGGCGGCTGGGCGCGTTCAGGCGCTTGCAGGGCAGGCGCCTGATCCGCTGGTTCACCTGACGGCCGGACCTACTTCGCCGTCGTGTCGGGGCTCGCCGGGACCGCGGTCTCCGACGGCGTCGCGGGCGTGGTGGACGGCTCCGGCGTGGTGGAGGGCTCCGGCGTGGTGGAGGGCTCCGCGGCGGGGGCGCTGATGGGCTCGCCTTCGGGGGCGGGGGCCTGGCCGGAGGGGACCAGCTGGAGCTTGTAGCGGCTCACGCCCTTGGGCAGCACGACCTCCACCAGCGGGTTCTCCTTCACCAGGCCCGGGTCCAGCCGGAGGGAGACTTCACCGTTCTCGTCGCTGGTGGCGTTGAGGTGGTTGCGGTACTCGCCGCCGAGCACCTTGGCGCCCTTCACCGGCTTGCCCGTGGCGGCGTCCGTCACGCGCAGCACCACGAGCTGGTTCTCCTGGAGCTCGGTGGTGCCGTTCGCCTGGATGATGTCGTTGTAGCGCGGGCGCAGCGCGCAAGCGGACAGCAGCGTGGAGGAGAGGAGGGCGACGGTCAGCAGGTTGCGGCGAAGGCTCATGGAATCCATCCAGGCTGGGAAGCGGTACGGCGGAGGCGCGGCAGCATAGCCGCCAGCCACCAGACGCCAAGTCTCCCGTGCTTCACGGCCCCGGCGTACGGCATCCGCTCCACGCCGGGTCGCGAAAATTCCCGGCGGGCAGGCACGGCGTGCGCCCTCCCTCTCAGGGACCGGTGGAGCCGTCAGCCCTTCCACCCGCCCCCTTCCGGCACCATCTCCCAAGGTGTGTCCGGGCACCGTCCTTCCCCGCCCGCACGGAGGTCAATGCTCCATGGATGAGACCCATACGGAGGACTCGGATCGCTTCACCAATTCGACACGCCGCCTTCACCTGAGGGAGGAGCAGGTCGCCTACTCGGCCGTCCCGCTCGACACGCGCGTGGAGGAGAGCCGCATCGTGTGGAAGCACAACCGGTTCGACGTGAGCGTGCTGACCATGGTGCTCATCAGCGCCGTCACGTTCTTCGTTCCGATGTTCAACGGCCTGCTGGCCGGCACGTTCGGCGGCTTCCACGCGGGACGTCCCCGCCGCGCCCTGGCCGCCGCGCTCGTCGCCGCGGTGGTGGTGCCCGCAACGCTCTACGTGCTCTTCAACGTCTTCAGCGTGGGCTCCGTGCGCATCTTCTACGGCATGGGCTGGCTGAGCTGGACGATGCTGCACGCCGCCAGCCTGGTCATCGGCGCCCTCGCCGGGGTGGCCAGCCGCCCGCTGTTCAGCGGCGACGTGCGCGCCGTCCTCGCGCCGCGCGTCAGCGGAGCTCCACTCCTAGCGCAAGGCGATGTCGCGCCCGTCCTTCCGGAAGGCTCGCGAGACTCCTCCCGGGACCTGCCCACGACGCGAGTGTCCCCTCCCAGTGGACCTGTGCGCGGGGAGTGAGCAGCACGCTCCAGCGGGCGACGCGCCCCAGGTACCACTCCACCTGGAGCGTCGCGTCCGCTTCGTGCGTGAAGCCCGGCGTGAGGCCCGCGCGCCACGCCGGCACGTACGTGGCCTCCAACCGCAGCGCGCTGTTGCCCGGGCCGGGCAGGGCCGTGCGATGGGCCAATGACAGACGGGGCCCGACGCTCGGGACTGTCTCGAAGGGGCTCCAGGCCATCGTGGCCTGGGCGCCCAACCCCACCGCGAGGAAGGTGTCGAAGCGCTCCGAGGCCGCCACGACGCCCAGCGCCTCCGCCTCCACCGACGCGCGGTAGGGCAACGGGCGGTCGATGTCCGTGGACATCCTCGCCTCCGCGCCCCAGCCCAGCGAGTCGGAGAACGACCGCTGCTGCTGGGGCAGCTCCGGCATCAGCGTGCGGTAGCCCACCAGCGTCAGGCGCGAGCCGAGGATGCGCGGCACGCCCCAGCGGGGCTCCACCGACAGCTCTCCGTCCAGCACGCGCAGCTCGCTGCTGGACTGGAAGCCGTGCAGGCGCGCGTCGCCCAGGGTCTCGTTCATCGCGGAGGTGCGCAGGCTCACCACGGGCCGCGCGGCGCCCACCTCCGGGAAGTCCACGCCGCCGCTCACCACCGTGCGGGCCGCGCCGGATTCGCGCAGCGCGCCCCGGGCCCAGGTGGCCTCCGCCTCCGTCTTCTGTTGATGGTCCTTCGCGAGGAAGGCGCGCGGATCCACGTCCGCGAGCGGCCGTCGTTGAGCGTGCCCTGCGCCTCCGTCGCGGCGGCGAAGGCGGCCTCGGTGTGCTCGGCGCGGACCAGGGTCTTGAGCTCGTCCGGCGTGGGCAGGCGCTTGGTGGCGGTGTCCAGGGCCTGCTGGAGCAGGGCCGTGCGGTCCAGCACCGCGAGCTTGCGCTGCATGGCGTCCTCGCGCTCGAAGAGGCGCTGCCGGTCCTTGACGCCCCGGGCGGCGCCGCCCTCCCCCTTCAGGTCGAGGGCGATGAGGCGCTCGCGGTCGATGGCGAGCGTCTCCGCTTCGGCCTGGTCCACCGCCGCGCGCTCCACCCGCACCGCGTGCGCCACGTAGCCGTGCAGGGCATCCCGGGTTTCGGCGCGCGCGGGTTGGGAAGCCGCGTCGAGCGCGGTCGTCACGGCGCGGGGCAGCTGCGCGTAGGCCTGACGGCGGACGCCGGGCTCGGGGGATTGGAGGCGGCGGTGCACGAGGTGCAGGGGCGCGAGCGCGCTGGATGGAAGCAGGGCCGCCAGCTTCGTGAGCAGCCGCTCCTGCTCCACGAGCGCGCGCCGGGCGCGGTCTCCCGTGGACTCGAAGGCGTCCGGGACGTGCTCCAGGAGCGGCACCGCGCGCCCGCTCGCGTCCACGACGTTCGTCTTCGCCAGCGTGTCCAGCGTGGCGGTGGGCAGGACCCACAGCGTGCCGGGGGCGCTCACGTGGCGGCCGTCCTCCAGCGAGCCGTTGAGGAGGAAGAGGAGCGCGGCGGCGCAGTTGTCGGTGAAGAAGTAGTAGCCCAGGTAGCCGCGACGCTCGAGCTCCCAGATGCGCTCCAGCATGCGCTGGGATTCGCCGGGCGTGAGGTTCAGCCGGAAGCGGCGGATGGTGCGCTGCTCCAGCTCCAGCGACTCGTGGGTGACGTCGCCCAGGGTGCCCGTGAGGAAGACGGTGCTGTAGCCGCCCGTCATTCCCTTCATCAGGTAGCCCAGGCCCTTCTCCTCCATGCCGGTGAGGGCCACCAGCTGCACGACGCGCTCGAAGCCGGGGCCCTGCACCGTGGCGCCTTCGCGCCAGACCGGGCGCAGGAGGAGGTGGCCGAAGAGGGACTGGGGTTGCCGGCCCGTGGCCGCGACGAGCAGGACCTCCAGGTGGGAGAGCGCGTCCGCTTCCGCCCAGGCGTCGAAGGCCGGGCAGCCGCCCCTCGCGGGCAGGGTGCCCAGGCGCGCTTCCGTGAGGAACCCGGACACGGCTCGCGTCTTGGAGAGCTCCTGGCAGCGGACCTGATCATCCTCGGGCAGCGCGTCCGGGCGCAGGGACTCCACGGGGACGAACAGCTCCTCCGCGAACGTGACGAGGTCCAGCGAGGCGCTGGCCTGGCCCCGGGCGCGGCTGAAGGCGCCCGCGTAGGTGATGCTCGCGGACTCCTTCCACGTGAGGGGGCGCTCGAACGGGAGCAGCCACCCGTCCAGCCTGCGCCACTGGGGACGCCTGCTCCAGCCGCGCGCGTCGTCCCAGCGCTGCATCACGGCGTGCACCACGGCGCGGCGGCGCCACAGGTGTTCGGCCTCCGCGTCGGTGAGGCGCGACAGGCGCAGCGTGGCCCGGCGCTCCTCGGAAGGGGCGTAGCGGTAGAGGTGGAACTGCTCGCGCTGCCCGGACCAGTCGGGACGCGCCTTCGTGCCGTCACCGAGGCCCAGGGGCGCGGGCTCCGGGTGGAGCACGAGCTCCAACCGGCCCCCCGGCGGACGGCGCATCGCGGGAGGCAGGGCGGCGAGGCCCGCCTCCACGTCCGAGACCAGCGCTGCATCCCGCGCCGCGTCGCCGCGCAGGACGATGCCCGCCGTGGCCTCCAGTGCCGCGACCCGCGACGCCAGGGTGACTTCCATGAACGCCCCGTCCAGGAACGCGGGCACCGCGAGGTGGCCCGGAGCTTCTTCGGACGGAGGGTCCTGCCGGGCCTGCTCACGCGTCTGCGCACCCACGGGCAACAGCAGCACCGTGAGCAAACCCAGCCAGGCTGTGCGGGGCCTCACTGGAGGGCCTCGGCCGCCGGGGTCGCTCCTTCCTGGTCCAGGAGGAAGGCCTGCCGGTCCTCCTCGAGTCGCGGCTCGGTGCGCGCCAGTTCGCCCACGCGCTCCAGCCATGCGCGGGCGCGCTCGGGCGTGAGCTGCTTCGCATCCGCCATCATCAGCAGCTCCTTGCGGTGCGTCCGCAAGAGCTTGCCGAAGACGTCCAGGTTCTCGCGACGGATGCGCGCCGCCTGCGCCAGGTCGTCCACCGTCGGGCCCGCGCCCAGCGCCAGGTCCTCTCGCAGTTGGTGCGTGCGGGCGCGCAGGTACACCTGGGCCGCGTGCCCCACTTCCTTCGGCGAGGGCTGCCTGCCCTTGCGCCGCGCGGCACGCGCGTACGACTGCCAGATGATGATGCCCAGGCCCATCACCGTCAGCGCCACCGTGGCCGTCGACAGGAGCTGATTCTCGCGGCCGTTGCTGCTCTCGCTGCGCGTGCGCGAGTCGTCACCCTGGTCCACCTGGTTCGACTCGCTGGTGCCCGCGTTGCTGTCCTCGCTGGATTCGGAGCTGTGCTCACTGGAGCCGGAGTGACTGGAGCCCTCTTCCGAGCTGTGGTCGCTGGAGCCGGAGGAGTCACTCGAATTCGAATGGCTCGAATCCCCCTGGCTGGAGTTGCCCGAGTCCGATTCGCTGGATTCACTCGAGCCCGACTCGCTGGAGCCTTCATCGCTGGAGCCATTGGAACCCGACCGGCTCGAGGCCCCACCGCTGGAGTTGCCCGAATCCGACTGGCTGGAGTCGCCCTGGCTGGAGTTGCCCGAGTCCGAAGAGTTGCCCGAGTCCGACGCGCCCGCGGCCCTCAACCCCGCGGAGGGCGTGCGGCACCCCACGGCGAGCACCAGCATCGACGCCGTCACCACGCGCTTCCACGAAGACTTCGTCCGCATCCATCCCCCTCGAAAGGGCGCCACCGGGCCTGGCGCCAACCGCCAACCCATGCCCTAGCCAACCGCATGCCGGGCCCTGGATTGTGCATTTTCGGGCGGTTGGTGGATCGTCTGACGCGATACGACGCGAAAAATCAGGCCCGGGGGTGCGTCGCGGACTTCGCGCCCTCCTCCAGGAAGAGACGTCTCAGATAGGGATTGAGGAAGCGCCCCTCCGGGTCCAGCTGCTCGCGCACGCGCTGGAAGTCATCCCAGCGGGGATACAGCTGTTTCAGCGTCGCCGCCGTCTGCGTGTGCAGCTTGCCCCAGTGCGGCCGGCCGCCGTGGTTCCGGAAGATGGCCTCCGCGCCCGAGAAGTAGGGCTCCAGCGGCATGCCCCGGTACTGATGCACCGCGATGAACGCGCGGTCCCCGCCGTGCGCGGGACTGAGGAACGCGTCGTCGCCGCGCACGAAGCGGTACTCCACCGGGAAGTGCACGGGCAGCTGCTCGCGCGTGATGTATTCAGCCAGCTCGCGCAGGCAGTCCGGCCCGCGCTCCACCGGCACGCCGTATTCCATCTCCTGGAAGCGCACGAGGCGCGGCGTGGCGAACAGCGTGTGGCTCTGCCCCGCCAGCACGCCCTCCGACGCCAGCTTCGCGGACAGCCGGCTCACGGGGGCGCACAGGGCGGGCCGCAGCCGGCACGCGCGGCTCACCGCGCCGAACACTGCGTTCTCCATCACCAGCTCGTTGAGCCAGCGCCCCACGCCCACCCCGTGCGGGGGCTCGTCCGTGAGGTCCATCGCCTTCGTCATCACCCGGTCGGAGTGGGGGAACCAGAAGAACTCGTAGTGCCGGTGGCGCGCGCGCGCTTCCTCCAGCCCCGCGAGGCACTCCTCCAGCCCCAGGTTCCGCCGCGTCAGCCGCAGCCGGTACGCGGGCAGAAGCCGCAGCCGCACCCGCGTCACCACGCCCAGCGCCCCCAGCGACACGCGCGCGGCCTGGAGCAGCTCCGGTGAGGCGTCCTCCGAGCACGTCACCTCTTCCCCGCTCGCCGTGACGAGCGTCATCGCCGCCGCCTGCGTGGAGAGGATGCCCAGCCCCACGCCCGTCCCGTGCGTGCCCGTGCTCAGCGCGCCGCCCAGCGACTGCTTGTTGATGTCGCCCAGGTTCTCCATCGCGAGCCCGTGCGACGCGAGCAGCGTTCCCAGCTCGCGCAGGTTCGTGCCCGCCCACACCACGGCCTCGCGCGCGGTGGCGTCCACGGACTCCAGGCCGTGCAGCGCTTCGAGCGACACCATCGTCTCGTCCGTCGCGCACAGGGGCGGGAACGAGTGGCCGCTGCCCACCACGCGCACGGTGCGCGCCCGGGCACTGGCGTCGCGGAGCGCGGCCTTCAGCGCGTCCACGGACTCCGGCTGGAGGAAGCTCGACGGATGGGCCACCACCGCGCCGGACCAGTTGCGCCAGGTCTTCACCTTCACCACGCTCGTCATGCCGTCACCCCCATTCGCCCCGGTAGGTCGGAACCTCTTCCACGACGCGGCCCCCGGAGATGAGCAGCAGCGTGCGGAAGTGCTCGCACACCTCGCCCGCCTTCGCGTGCCGGAAGAACACCGGCGCGCCCAGGGGCAGCGGCACCGGGCCCGTGTAGGCGATGGGCGTCTGCACCTCGCCCGCGCCCTCCAGCGGGAGGAGCTTCGCGCCCTCGGGCAGGTAGGGCACCGGCAGCTTGTCCACGCCCGCAGAACCAGAAGCCACATAGCCGCCGCCCTGGAGCGTGAAGAGGCCCGGCCCCGGGCGCCGCGTGACGGGGATGGCGAACGCCACCGCGGGCTGGTGGTGGAAGCCGCGATAGCCGTCGAAGAGCGCGGGCGAGTACAGGCCGCTGCCCGCGGTCAGCTCGGTGACGCTCGCGTCCTCGCGAGTGGACTCCAGGCTGCCGGTGCCGCCGCCGTTCACGAAGCGTGGCGCGAAGCCCGCGTCCTTCAGCGCGGCCACCACCGCCTGCCTGCGCGCGTGCACGCGGCCCACGGAGGCCCGCTTGAGCGCGCGGATGACCACGTTCTTCGCCCCCGCGTGCGCGGCGGCGTCCGGCACGCCCGCGAGCTGCGCCTCGTAGCCCATGACGCCCGCGAGGAACACGGCGTCCCCCTCCGCCGCGATGCGCTTCG
>NZ_JBKGHJ010000419.1:0-7507 GCF_046520365.1 Corallococcus sp. 4LFB | reverse complement strand
CAGCGCGCGGCGCACGAGTGGCCAGGCCTGCTCGGAGGCGGCCTCGGCCTCGGTGAGGCGGCGCAGGCAGACGTCGCCCGGCACCGACACGGAGCGCTTCAGGTCCGCCAGCAGCGTCAGCGCCGCCTGGAGCATCTCCTTGCCCTGCGCGGACTCCGCGGCCGGCTGGCCCGCGGCCTTGGACACGTGCTCCGTGAAGCGCTGCACCGCGTCCATGGTCGCGTTCGGGTCGTACTTCTCCAGCAGCGGCTTCAGCCGGTCCGGGTTGATGCGGATGAGGCGCAGCGCGCCGACCTTCTGGAAGGCCGGGTGCACCAGGCCAATCTCGGACATCTCGAACGCGCCCAGCAGGCCCTCGTCCGGCGCGCGGTGCGAGTGCGGCACCACGTCCACGAAGAGCGCCAGCGGATCCGCGCCCTGCTTGAACGCCTCCAGCTCATCGTCATCCAGCGGCGGGAAGCTCGCGGGCGTGCCGATGAACAGCAGCGGCAGCACCACGTCGTGCCAGAACTCCTCCGGCGCCGAACCCGTGCCGCCCACCGTCGCCACCAGGTGCGTCATCAGCTCCGCCAGGCGGGGGGCGCGCTCGGCCTGCTCCGCCAGCGTCTTGCCCTGCTCCATGCGCTGCAGGGACGTGACGATCTGCCCCTCGAACTGCTGGCGGGCCTCCGGCGGCAGCGGCGGCTGGGTGCGGCCCAGCGCGTCGCGCACGTCGCGCGCCAGCGCGTCCGTCTTCGCCTCCAGCGTCTGCTTCGCCTTGGCCTGATCCACCACGATGAACTGGAGGAAGCCCGGGTCGAACAGGCGCTGGTAGTCCTGGGGCGCCAGCTTCTGGGGCTGACCGCCGCCCAGGGCCTGCGCGGGGTTGGCGCCAAAGCGCACCTGCCCCAGCGAGCGGCGGATGTCGCTGGCCAGGTCGTCCAGGCGCGTCAACTTGCCCTGCGCCAGCGCGTCCATCACCGCCCCGAACGGGGACAGCATGATGATGGCCTCGGGGAAGCCCAGCGAGGCGCCCTCGGGCGAGTCCCGGTTGGGGAACCAGAAGGCCTGGTGCTCGGAGATGAGGCGCAGCGCGAAGCCGCCCGCCAGGCCCAGCGCCGCGCCCTGGTGGTTGGGGTTGTTCGGGTCGAACCGGCCGCCCAGCAGCTGGATGACCGCCTTCTCCACGTCCGCCCACGGCGCCTTCGTCAGGTCGACCGGCGCGCCGCCAGCCTTCTCCAGCGCGGCGGAAATCTGGAGCTGCGCGTTGTGGACGTGCTGCGGAACGGGGAGCCCCTGGGGCTCGGCGGGGTCGGTCATGGAAAGATTCCTGTGAGGAAGGCGACGCGTTCCCTTACCGTGAAAAACGCGTTCGTGACTACGAATTGTGGTCGGTAGGATGCCCACCATGTCAGCTTCTCGCGGGCCTGCCCGCCAGCCCGCCATCCTCGCGTGTCTCCTTCTGCTGACATCCGGGTGTGCTTTCGTCGCACCCCGTTTTCCGCAGAACGTCCAGGCGTCGTTCGCCCGCGACGAGATGCACAAGCTGACCACGCGCACCCTGGAGCTGTACTACCCGGTGCACCTGCGCGCGACGGCGCTGCGGGTGGCCGCCCGGATGGAGGGCTGCGTGGAACAGCTGCGCACCGACGCCTGGAGCAAGGCCGAGCGCAAGCGGGTCCTCGTCTACCTGACGAGCGCGGACTTCAACAACGCGTACGTCCAGTCGGAGTTCGCCAGCACGCCGCAGCAGCTGGTGCTGCCGCAGCACATGACGCTGGAGCAGTTCAACCTGCTGGGCCTGGGTGAGACGGACATCGGCGACGTGGCCTGTCACGAGTCCGTCCACTACGTGCAGATGCAGCAGGTGGGCAGCATCTGGAACGTGCTCAACAAGGTCACGGGCGGCCTCTTCCAGCCCAACATCTTCACCGAGTCCTGGTTCCTGGAGGGCCTGGCCACCTACTACGAGGGCCGGCTGGGCAAGGACACGGGACGGCCGCACAGCCCGGTGTGGCGCGGCTGGTGGGAGGGCGCGGTGCAGGCCCGGCGCGGCGAGCTCAACGCGGGCTACCTGTCCCCGGAGCACCGCGCGCTGGAGCCGTTCGGCGGCAACTACCTGAGCGGCATGCACTTCGTGGAGTACCTGGCCCGGACGTACGGCGAGAAGCGCCTGTGGAAGCTGGTGGACGAGCAGGGCAGCTCGCTGTTCCCGCCCGTCGCGGTGACGCTGCGGTTCAAGCGGGTGTACGGCAAGGACATCGGGTCGCTGTTCAGCGAGTTCGAGGAGCACCTCCAGAAGGACCTCCAGCCGCGCGAGCGCCCCGCCACGCAGCAGGTGCTGGTGCGGGAGGCGGGCTACTTCTCGCGGCTCGCCGCGAACCCGCTCGACGGCAGCACCGCGCTCTTGAGCGTGGGCCGCGAGGAGCTCACCCACCTCACCGTGCGCGAGCGCGACGGCCGCGAGCGCTTCAGCCGCACGCTGGTGCAGCTGCTGCCCGGGCGCCGGTGGGTGGTGGCCAGCCCGTCGCTGGTCAGCGGCATGACGTTCAGCCGCGACGGCCGGTGGCTCTACCTGGTCAGCGCGGACGTGGACTCGGTGGGCAGCTACATCGGGAAGCTGTGGCGGGTGGACGCGCGCACGGGCGACGTGGTGCGCCTGTGGGGCGACCTGGAGGGCATGGGCGGCGACGTCACGCTGGACGGCAAGTCGTACGTGTTCGTGGAGGTGCGCGGCGACGCGGCGAACCTCGTGCGGCTGGACCTGGAGACCGGCCAGCGCGAGCGGCTGACGGACTTCAAGGCGCATACGGCGCTGGGCACGCCCGTCACTTCACCGGACGGTGGACGCTACGTGTTCCCCATGGCCGGCGTGGAGGGTTGGGACCTGGTGCTGCGCGAGCCGGACGGTTCGCTGCGCTGGCTCACGCGGGACGGGCTGTTCAACTACTCGCCCCGGTGGCTGGACGACGACCACCTCGTGTTCCTGCGGGAGCACGAGGGCCGGCTCCAGGCGCACGTGATGACGGTGTCCACCCGTCGCATCGCCCGCGTCACCGACGCGCCGCTCCTGGTGCTCGACGCGGCGCCCGTGGGTGGGGACGCGGTCGTGTTCCTCAACCGCGACGGCATCAACTTCACCGTGGACCGCGCGCCCCTCGCCGAGGCCCTGGCGGAGCTGCGCGCGACCCCGGCGTCGCCGTCCGAGAGCGTCGCGACCGCGTCGGCTCCGGAACCCGTGCCCCCGGCGGAGTCCCCATCTGCTCCGGCCTCCCCGAGCACGGACGCGCAGGACGGCTTCGTCGCCTTCCCGGGTCAGCCCGCTGCCCAGACGGATGCCCCCACGCAGGCCCCTCCCGATGCCCCCATCGCACAGGTGGCGCCGCCTCCGCCGCCGGTGGATCCCGCGCAGGACGTGGACGCTCCCGTGACGCCTCCGCCCGTCGTGGGCCGCGCGGTGGACGTGCTGACCGACGAGCCCTACTCGCCGCTCGAGGGCTTCTTCATCCCGAACTACCGGGTCCCCTACTTCTACACGGTCCCCAACGAGGTCGACGGCGAGGACCCGTACTTCGCGGGGGGCATCTCCATCGCGGGCCAGGACCGGCTGGGCTTCAACGCCTACGCGCTCACGCTCACCTACGACTTGAAGGAGAAGCAGCCTGGCGTGTCGTTCGCGTACGGCAACGCGCTGCTGTCGCCCTTCTACCTCCAGGTCTCCGCGTCGCGCCTGCGCGAGGACGATCGCACGGACCTGCAAGCCACCGCGTTCGCGTCCCGCACGTTCTGGACCACGCCGGTGAGCTTCGGCGTGCTCGCGCTCGACCGCCGCTTCGACGCCACGGATCGCCGGCCTGCCCTCACCACGCGCCTCATCGGTCCGGAGGTCGCCGCGTCGTACTTCTCCGGCGAGGGTACGTCCTACGGCGGCACCCAGCGCGGCCTGGGGCTGTCCGCGAGCGGCGGCATCTTCCCGAAGGCCTTCGCGCTCGAGTCCACCGTGGGCGACGTGCGCCTGGGCGTGGACGGCTACCTGGGCGGCCTGCCCTTCACCGGCAAGGACAACGTCCAGCTCTCCGTCGTGGGCCGAGCCCTGCCCGGCGCGCCCGACGGCCTCCTGGAGGTCGGCGGCATCCTCCCGGGCCAGGCCTTCTTCATCAACCGCGACAGCACCACCGACGGCGGCCTGCCCCTCCAGCTCCAGCCGGGGCTCGCCTTCAGCGAATACCTGCGCGGCTACGAGGACCACTCCTTCCGCGCGCGCAACGTGCTCATCGCCAACGCGCGCTACCGCTACCGCTTCATCATCGACTACGGCTGGGCCTCCACGCTGTGGCTGCTGCCGTCCCTCTTCGTCAGCCAGCTGGAGCTGGACGGCTTCGGGGCCCTCGCGCGCACGGACAACCGGGACAACCACGGGGCGGTGGGCGGCTCCGCCACGCTGCGGCTCACCATGGGCCAGGCCTACGCCCTCGCCTTCTTCTACCAGTACGCCCACCGCTTCGATGACGGCTTCGGCGACCTGCACCTCATCGGGCTGACCTTCTGACCTTCTGAGCTACGGGCCTACCTGCCGCGCAGGCCGAACAGCCCCTCCTCGCGCGCCACCGCGAGCACCGCGGACGGCACCAGCTCCGACGGCTCCAGGCCGCGCGCCAGCTGGTCGCGCACCTGCGTGGAGGACACCTCCGCCAGCGGCGGTCCCACCGTGTCCGGCGCCGGGTAGCCCGCGCGGTAGAGCACCAGCACGCGCGCCATCCGCTGGATGCGGTCGAAGTCCTTCCAGCTCGGCAGGTCCCTCAGGATGTCGCTGCCGATGATCAGCGAGAACCGCGTGTCCGGGTAGCGCTCCACCAGGAACGCCAGCGTGTCCACCGTGCGCCCGCCGCCGCCCAGCTCGCGCTCCACCTGGCTCGTCTGGAGCCAGCCGGACGTCTCGCGGCAGAGCGCTTCACACATGCGCACGCGCGCCTCGAAGGGCTCCAGCTGCTTGCCGAACGGATGGTGGAACGTGGGCATCAGCCACACCGCGTCCACGCCCTGCGTCGCGTGGACGTAGGACGCCGCCATCAGGTGGCCCACGTGCGGCGGGTTGAACGAGCCTCCGAGCAGCGCGACCTTCACGGCGGGCCTCTTATTTGACGGTGAGCTTCGTCGAGCGCGAGTCGACCTGCAGCACCCGGGGCGGCAGCACCCGGTGCCCATCCAACCGGAACGCGGAGAAGCTCAGGTTGCGCTCCGCCTTCTCCAGGAGGCCGCACGTCTGCTCCGCGGCCCCCACCAGCCGGCCCGGCGTCACGAAGTAGCGCGGGCCAATCTGCACCACCGCCGGCTCCGGCTCCTTGCCGTGGATGAACACCTGCGCGTTGAGCAGGTCGTCCCGCACCAGGTCGTTCTTGTCGTGCACCACGCAGCAGAGCGTGTCCCCCACCAGGTCCATGGCCTTGTTCGCCACCGAGAGGTCCCGGTACGCCAGCGAGTCGCGCTCCGGCACGCGCACGAAGCGCTCCATCACCAGCCGCCGGTCGTCCTCCGACGTGAGGTCCGCGGGGGCCTCCCGCGACGCGGGCGTGCGCGACAGGCCCTCCTGCGGCGCCACCAGCCACTGCGTCACGTCCGCCAGGAAGTCCGCGTCGGAGTACTCGCGCCCGCCCCGGCCCTTCTTCCGGCGCCACAGCACCCACTCATCCAGGTCCGTGTAGCGCCCGCCGACGAAGAGGAAGCGCCGCGCGCCCTTCGCCCGCAGCAACTCATAGGCCGCGTCGAAGGCGTCCAGGTCGCCATGCGTATCGGAGAAGACGCCAATCACGTGAGGGTCACCGCCCGGAAGCGTACAGCAGGGCGGGCTCGCGGTGCTTGCGGAAGGCCTCCGCCTGCAGCTCGAAGCCCTCCAGCATCCGGTCCAGGCTCCAGCCCTCCTCGATGCCGCGACGCACCTGGTCGGTGCCGCACAGCAGGTCGAACGCGGGCACGTCGTCCACGAACTCGTACGCGTCCGCCCGCCAGTCGAAGTGCCCCGGGCCAATGTCGTGCAGCGCCTGGGCGATGGCGATGCCCGTGCGCAGCGGCTTGAACGCCTTGCGGTCCGTGACGTGGATGAAGGCCCCGCTGCAGGACTGGCCCTGGTGCTTGTCGAACGTCGGCGTGAAGCCCACCGGACGGAAGGCCACGCCCGGCAGCCGCTCCCTGTCCAGCCGCGCCAGCAGCTTGTCCGTGTCCACCCACGGCGCGCCGAACTGCTCGAAGGGCCGGCAGGTGCCGCGGCCCTCGGACACGTTGGTGCCCTCCAGCTGGCACATGCCCGGGTACACCAGCGCCGTGTCCGCGGTGGGCATGTTGGGCGACGGCGGCAGGAACGGCAGGCCCGTGTCGCTCCAGTACATGTCGCGCGTCCAGCCCTCGCACGGCACCACCGTCAGGTCGCAGCCGAAGCCCTCCTGCGCGTTGAACAGCCGCGCCAGCTCCCCCGCCGTCATGCCGTGGCGGTTGGGCAGCGCGTACAGCCCCACGAAGGAGCGGAACCTCTCTCCCACGAGGTTGCCCTCCAGCGTCACCCCGTCCAGCGGGTTGGGCCGGTCCAGCACGTAGAAGGGCACGCGGGCCTGGGCGGCGGCCTTCATCGCCAGGGCCATGGTGTAGACGTAGGTGTAGTAGCGGCTGCCCACGTCCTGGATGTCGAACACCAGCGCGTCCAGCCCCTTGAGCCACTCCTGGCGCGGGGAGAGCGACTCGAAGGTGGAGCCGTAGAGGCTGTGCACCGGGACGCCCGTCCTGCGGTCGCGCGCCTCGTCCACGGCCACCATGTACTGGGCCTCGCCGCGGATGCCGTGCTCCGGCCCGAAGAGCGCCGCCAGCATCACGCCGTCCGTGGCGGCCAGCAGGTCCGCCAGGTGGCGGAAGCGCGAGTCCACGCTCGTGGGGTTTACGATGGCGCCCACGCGCTTGCCCTTGAGCGCCAAGAAGCCCTGCGCGGCCCACACATCCAGTCCCGTCTTCACCTTCGTCACGTTCGGTCGCCTCGTCCCGCCGCCCACGGCCTGCGCGGGCAAGGGCGGGTCAGGTTCGCAGGTCAGTTCGCGGCCAGGCGCTTGAGCGCGCTCGCGGCCGCCTTCTTCGAGTCACAGGTGCTCAGGCCGAGGAAGCCCCCGGACGTGCCGTCGTTGGGCCCCGTCGTCGGCGAGCGTCTCCAGCGGCCCTCGCGCGGACTCCAGATGCAGGCCGCCCAGGGCCTCCGCCGCGTCGGAGCGCACACCGCACTGCTCGTGCTTCAGCAGCGAGATGAGCCGGGACTCCGCGCGGCCGTTGCCGTCCTTGCGCACCGCCTGCGCGTAGAGGGTCATCGCGGCGCCCCAGTTGCCCTGCGCCTCCTCCAGCCGCCCATGGAGGTAGATGCGCTGCTCCGGGTCCTCCTGCTTGATGAGCCGCCGCGCCTCGCTCACGCGCGCGGCCCGCTCCGCGCCGGAGGCGCCCTCCACGTCGCGGATGGCCCGCAGGGCGGGGCCGCCCTCGCCCAGCAGCAGCCCCCCGC
>NZ_JBKGHJ010000418.1:0-7525 GCF_046520365.1 Corallococcus sp. 4LFB | reverse complement strand
GACGCAGGCCCGGCGAGACGCGCGGCGCTGAGCGCGGGGGCCCTGGTGGCGGTGGCGCGCCTCCCGCACGGCGAGGCGTTCCACGCTCAAGGGCCTACCCGAGTCCCCAGGGCAACCCCGAAGGCCTCCTCGGGTTCCACGCAACCTTCGACATGCACTCTCAGTGCTGCAATCGCAGGGTAGGGCGCCGGGGTGGGCCCCCTTGTGCTGTTGCTCGTCAGCGCGTGAGGAAGGCTGGGTTTCCAGGCGCCCCGCTCAGGGGTGCACGACGTCCTGGATGAACCGGCTCAGCGACTCCGCCATCTTCTGGTGCGTGGCGGCGGAGGGATGCCAGTCCTCGCCGACGCCGTCGGCGAAGGGGTTCTGCATGGCCATGACGTGGCGGTGGACGCGGGCGTCACCGTCGCGCTGGCGCTCCGCCACGAGCTGGGAAATCCAGTCACCGACGTGCGCGGACGTCACCACGCCCTGCCGTTCCATCCGCTTGTAGCCGTCCGTCATGCTGCCCAGCGTGCAGACGATGTGCGCGCGGGGATGCAGTGCGCGGAGCCGTTCGAGGAAGGTCCGGTAGGCCGCCTTGAACGCCGCCTCGTCCGGAAGGAACGCGGCGGTGCCCGCGCCCGCGAACGTGTCGTTGGTGCCGGCGTTGAGGACGATCACGTCCGGCGAGTCGTTGGAGAAGTCCCAGGCGGCGGGCGGGTCCGGCACGGCGCGCTCGTAGATGGCGGGCAGCAGCCCGGACGTGGACAGGTCCAGGTTGCGGTAAACGCCGTGGCCCGAATAACAGACGAACACGGCCTCCGCGCCCAGGCGTTGGGCCGTGAGCCAGCCATAGCTCCGTCTGGGATTCTGGTGCTTCGCCGTGAAGGTGGGCGCCTTCGAGGAGGACGACTCCGGGAGGAAGGTGGCGTCGGTGCCGTAGCCGCAGGTGATGGAGTCCCCGACGAACTCCAGCCGGAGCCCCGTGTGCCGGGGGGGAGGCTCCCGGAGCTCGCCGTGCACCTCGAGCGACAGGAGCGTGCTGGCGCCCACCAGGGATTCGGTGCGCTTGAGGACCTCCACCGTGTGCAGGCCCACGGGGAGGCCGCTGGCGAGCACGTAGCTGCCCTGGCCGGGATGTACCGCGAGCAGGCGCGGAGGCGCCCCGTCCACCACGACGTCGAAGTGGTTGGTCCCCACCTCGCCGCCCGTCCCCGCGTCATCGAGCCGCATCCGCACGGCGTCTCCCCAGAAGCGCGCGCGAACCGTCACGCCTGGATGGGAGAAGACGACCCCTGTCTCTGAACGGTACGTCCGGCCCACGTACCGCACCCGCGCGTCCGCGGCGGGAATGCTCACCCAGGTCATGGCAGGGCTTTCCGGTGTGGGGGAGGGGGCCCTGCACGAGGCCAGCGCCAGGCCCATGCCAAGGCAGACGCCCCGGAGGCTGCGTGCGAAGGCAGGGATGGAGGGGCGGTCGGGCACGGAGTCACGGATTACACCCGGGGTGGGCGCGGGCCGCCAGATGCCAGCCGTGAACAGTCCATGCTAGACGGTGTGCCATCCCTATTCTCCTGACGTGGATTCGCATGAACCGATTGACTGTCTTTTCCTCCGGGTGCCTCCCGGGCCAGCCCCGTCTCCGTCTGGCATTGCTGGCGATGCTGGCCGTGCTGGGCACCGGCTGTGGCTCCGACCCGCAGCCGCGGCCCCAGGCCCCTGCGTTCGTGGAGGCCACGCAGTCCGCCGTCAACGTGCTGGCCAACGAGACGGTGCACTTCCACGTCACCGCGAAGGATGACGCGCAGCGGAAGCTGGGCTTCAGCTGGGAGGCCAGCGCGGGCGTCCTCGAGCCGCCCCTGAGCACCGCGACGGCCAGCGACGTGCGCTGGACGGGCCCGGAATGCCTGCCCGCGGGAACGCGCGTCAAGGTGACGGTGACCCTCACCAACGACGTGGCGCCCGCCACCACCCGGACCTTCCTGCTCTCCGTCGTCGCGTGCCCCGAGTCGCCGGCCGTCGCGGCAGGCGCCGTCGCCTCGCTGGTGCTGCGTCCCGACGGAACGGTCTGGGAGTGGGGCACCTTCTTCGGCAACCCGCGTGATGTCTCCACGCCCCGCCAGGTCCCGGGGCTGACCGGCGTCAAGGCCGTGGCCGCCGGAGGGCTCCACTTCCTGGCCCTGCGCCAGGACGGGACCGTCTGGGCATGGGGATTCAACAGCCGCGGCCAGCTCGGGGATGGAACGAACTACACCCGCACCACGCCCGTGCAGGTGTCGGGGTTGAAGGACATCATTGCCCTTTCCGCGGGCTACTACTCCACGCTGGCCCTGCGCCAGGACGGCACTGTCTGGGCGTGGGGGGGCAACGAGTACGGGCAGCTCGGCGACGGGACGACCGTGGACCGCTCCGTGCCCGTCCAGGTGCTGGGCCTGACCCGGACCACCGCCCTGGCCATCGGCAGTGAGCATGCGCTGGCCGTGCTCGCGGACGGAACGGTCCGGGCGTGGGGACGCAATCTCTTCGGCCAGCTCGGCCTCGGGCCGTCCGGTCCGGAGGCTGGCAGCTCCATCCCGCTCGTGGTGCCCGGGCTGACGGGCGTCGTCTCCGTCTCGGCGGACTCCGACCGGTCGTTCGCCCTGCACGCCGACGGGGAGGCGTCGTCGTGGGGCGTCAACGCGTTCAGCATCCTGGGGGACCAACTGCGCTCGGACTGGTCTGTCCCGAACCGGGTGCCCCACCTGGCCCAGGTGACGGCCCTGTCCATGGGGCGCTCCTTCGCGATGGCGCTGCTGGAGGATGGCACCGTCCAATCCTGGGGAGACAACAGCGAAGGCCAGCTCGGGGACGGGACGTACACCCGCCACGCCTCTCCGGCGCGGGTGCCCGGGCTGACGGGCGTCAAGGCCGTGGCGGCGGGCGGCGACCATGCCCTGGCCGTGCTCTCCGACGGGAGCGTGCGGGGCTGGGGCGACAACCGGAACCAGCAGCTCGGCAGCCCGCCGGACGCCGTGAATCGCAACGCGCCCGTCCAGGTGCTGGGGCTGACGGAAGTGAGCCGCGTGGCCGCGGGTGAGACCCATGCCCTGGCCCTGCGCACGGATGGCACGGTCTGGGCCTGGGGGAGCAACCTGCTGGGCCGGCTGGGGCTGAAGGTGGAGCACGGCGCCAGCACGGCGCCGGTCCTGGTGCCGGGACTCACCGGCGTCAGGAGCGTCGCCGCGGGGCTGGAGCATTCGCTGGCGGTGCTCGCCAACGGCACCGTCATGGCGTGGGGCAACAACAGCAAGGGGCAGCTGGGGGATGCCTCCCGCCTGGAGTCGTACGCCCCCGTCCCCGTCGCCGGGCTGAGCGGTGTCAAAGCCGTGTCCGCGGCCTCCTGGTATTCGCTGGCCCTGCGCGAGGACGCCACCGTCTGGGCCTGGGGAGCCAATGACGCCGGCCAGCTCGGAGACGGGACGACCGTCAGCCGGGCCACGCCGGCGCAGGTGGGGGGGCTGACGCAGGTCATCGCCCTCTCCGCGGGCGCCTCCCACGCGCTGGCCTTGCGCGCGGACGGCACCGTCTGGGCGTGGGGGGACAACCTGTTCGGGGAGCTGGGGGATGGAACGAACCTCGACCGCCTTTCGCCGGTGCAGGTGGCGGGATTGACGGGCGTCGTCGCGGTGGCCGCGGGGAAGTTCTACTCGCTGGCCTTGCGCACGGACGGCACCGTCTGGGCCTGGGGGGACAACTCCGAAGGACAGCTCGGGGACCGCGCGTCCTCCACTCGCATGACCCCCACGCAGGTGGTGGGGCTGGCGGGCATCCAGCGCATCGCCGCGGGGGATGCCCACTCGCTGGCCGCGCCGGGAGCGACCCCGCTCGTCACCTTCGGCAGGAATGGCCATGGGCAGCTGGGGCTGGGCCCGGACTCCGAGGGACAAGCGCGCGGGCAGGTCGCCGCGTTCCTCGGCGTTCGCGCCCTCGCGGCGGGCCCTGGCCAGACCTTCGCCGTGGCGAACGACGGCACCGTCTGGGCCTGGGGGGCCAATGACGCCGGCCAGCTCGGCAATGGCGAGGCCGCGGACAGCCCCCGGCCCGTCACGGTGACGCTGCCGTAGGCCGCTGGACGTGGCGGGCCTCGTGGCGAAGGGGCGAGCACGGGCATCCGGGGCGTCGAAAGGTCGCGGGGGGCGAGCGGCCCTCCGCCAGGAGCCTGACGAAGCCCAATGCCCGTGCGTGGATCCCAGGGCCCCACGTCCGCTACGGTGGCCCGAGGGGTGACTCCACAACATGCCAGGACCGTTCGCCGACCCTTCTCAGTGGGCCCACGCTTCAGACGCGGAGCTCGAAACGCTGGTGGACCAGGCCGACTTCGGCGGCTTCGTGGCCAGCCGGGACCTTTCACCGCTCCGGGAGCGGCTCCTCCGGCTCGAGCGCGAGCAGGGCGTCACGGAGGTCCACCGGCGCTTCTCCGACAAGGTGCTGGCCACGGGGGCTCGGCTCGTGGAGACCCCGCGCTACATCGGCATGCAGCGCTGCTTCGCGCTCAGCCCGGATGGACGCCATCTCGCCATCGCGAGCAACCGCCTGGACGAATCGCACGGCGGTGACGTCCGCATCTGGGAGCTGGCGACGGGGCGCGTGGTCGACGCGGTCGGGTTCGAGAGCGCGCTGGTCGGTTCGATGCGGGAGCCCTCCTGCCTCCAGTGGTCGCCGTCGGGGGCGTGGCTCGGCGTCATCCTGGACAGCGTCGTCGTCGGCGTGATGCGGGCCTTCACCGGAACGCTGCCTGCCTTCACCGCCGACGTCACCCGGCGCTGGGGCTCGCCGCCGGGAGGGACCGCCATCAATCCCAAGCACGTGGAGAACACGGGACACCTGCCCGCCTGGTGCTGGTCTCCGGATGAGACCCACCTGTTCATCTCCACCCCCGGGCCCGACGGTGCGCTGGGATGCATCGTCCCGTTCAGGGAGGGAGCCCGGGTCGACGAGGCCAGTGAAGGGCTTCGCTGGTGCCCGGCCCGGTTGGACGGACAGCCTTCGAAGTCACGCCCGCATACCTGGGTGCGGTGGAGCCCGGACGGCTCCCGCATCCACGGCTACTGCGAAGCGGAGTTCGTGAACGAGCCGGGCGCCGACACGGGGCTGGAGCCCCATCCGTCCGCCTCCGTCCTCGACGTGCACGGCGGCGACCTCCAGTACCGCTTCGATGAGCTGAAGCTGCCCGTGGCGTTCTCACCGGACGGCGACGGCCTGGCCTACGGCAAGGAGCAGCCCCGGCTCGCCAACGGACACACGGGCCGGATGGTGGCCGACCTGGGCAAGCACGCCGACGTGCGCATCCACGCGGTCGAGGAGTACGTCTGGTCCCGCGACGGCCGCCGTCTGGCCGTGCTCATCAACGGCTACGAGTTCCCCCAGGTCCTCATCTTCGAGGCCGGCAAGCTCCTGTGCCACGTGGACCTGAAGCGCCGTTCGTTCGGGCTGTCTTCCAGGAGCGGCGACCTGGGCCGCTGGGCCTGGTCGCCGGATGGCTCCATGGGCGCATGCCTGCTGCGCGAGGGAGGAACCATCGAGCTGTGGAAGGTGGGGCCCTCGCCCAAGCTGCTCCGGAAGCTCGAAGGTGCCCGCGGCATCGACGGACTGGCCTGGGGCGCGGACGATACGGTCGTGGGAACGGGGCCCCATGACATCGCCTTCTGGGACGTGAACACCGGGCAGCTGCGCTTCCAGTCCTCGTTGGAGCTGGAGCCGGGCCGCGTGCCACCCCCGAGCGACTGGAACCCCTGGCCGGAGGACGACGCGCGGTTCATCCCGACCGCGCACGGCTGGGACTTCACGCGCGTGCAGCCGGACGGCACCGTGGTGTGTGCTCCGGGCTCACGTGAGGCGCTCGAGTCCCGGCTGATGTTCTCCGTGGGGGGACGCCATGCCTGGCCCTGGCGCTGGGCCGTCGGGACCCGGCATGCGCGGTGGGAGGACGGGGCACCCTCGCCCGTCGCGCCCCCAACGGAGGCCGCGTTCGAGGAGCGGCACGTCTCCGTGCCCGAAGGCGAGACGCTGGAAGCCAGAGACGCCCGGCACGGGAAGTGGGGCTTCCTGAGGCAATACCTGGCCCCCACCCGGCCCCTGGATCATTACAAGGCCGACCCCGTGTTCACGCACGGCCCCGCCATCTGCCGCGACAACCTCAAGCCGTATCTCGGCAAGGGAGTGCTGCTGCGCCAGAAGCAATCCGGGACGTGGTACGCCCTCGGGGCCCTGCTCGAGGTCACCGACGAGGGAATCCTCCTCCACCCTCGCGCCCCCATCGGCTCGTACCGCGAGCGGCTCCTGTCCTTCCGGGACATCCTCTGGATTGGACCGGCGGTGCCGCTCGGGACGCCGGAGGGCTGAGCCGGGAAGGGTGAAGGCCCGCGACGGGGCGCGGTGAGGCCACCCCGCGCTCAAGCCGGATGGAGCCTCCGGGCGAAGAAGGCCAGAATCTCATCGCGGGCCGCGAGGGTCGGCTCTCCGGCCGCGTCGATGAGGTGCGCCGTCACGACGCTGTGCGCGTTGCCGACGACCCGCTCGAAGAACGGTGGAGGGCTGGGGTTCGCGGCCGAATCGGGCAGCACCTTCGGGAGGAAGCGCGGCCCCAGCGCCTCGGCGTAGGCCGCGAAGCGCTGGGCCGTGCAGTATCGGTCTCCCGCGAAGCGGTACGCGAGCACCGTCAGGTCCTCGCGCTCCAGCCGCTCCTTCACGGTCGCGGCTTCACCGGGGGCGATTTGAAGCGCGCCCGGGGCTTCGAGCGGCAGCGACGGCTGGCAGAGGACGGGCGCCAGCACCGCGGGCTCCAGCATCATGCTGAGCGCGAAGTTGCCGGTGAAGCACATCCCGATGGCGCCGACGCCGGGGCCTCCGCACTCCGTGTGCGCGAGGCGCGCGAGCGCACGCAGCCACTGCGTCACGGGGCTCGACTCGTTCGCCGCGAACGCTCGGAACTCCGCGCTCACGCACGCGCGCTTCATCACGGCCAGGCCTGCCTCCGCCCGCGGATGGGCACCATCCCTCCCGAACAGCGACGGCATGTAGACCGTGAAGCCCGCGTCTCGCACCCACCGGGCGAAGCGCGCGACGTGAGGGCTGATGCCCGGCATCTCGGCCATGACGATGACCGCGGGACCGCGGCCGGCGACGTAGACCGGGCGCATGACCGAATCGAGGGTGATGGAGCGCCGCTCGAAGTCATCGAGCGGGTCGTCGGCGGTGGACTCAGGGGCGGAAGCTCGCATGCCCGGAGGATGCGGAAGACCCGCCGTCCGGGCCAGTGGCGACATTGACAAGCTTCGGTCTAGTCTTGCCAGCGTGATCACCCATGTCGTCCTGGATGGAGTGGCCGAAGGGCCGCTGGGCGTCGGACTGGACGTGGTCGCCACGGCGGCGCGGCTCGTGGAGGCAGGCCTCTGCCCGGGGCCCGGGCGAGCGGAGCCGCTGCGTCAGCGCGTGGTGTCGCTCGACGGCGTCCGGTCCGCTCGGGCACGGGGCGCTCCGTCTCCGTGGACGGCGCGCTCAGCCTCCG
>NZ_JBKGHJ010000417.1:0-7529 GCF_046520365.1 Corallococcus sp. 4LFB | reverse complement strand
CCCCCGCCGCGCCCCGTGCCCACCGCGCCTCCGGAGGCAAGCCCCGCGCCCCGCGCCCTCGGGCGTGGACGGCTTCGGCGTGACGATGCTGTACCCGTCCAAGGCGGGCGGTGAGGCGTGGGCGCTCGCGGACGACGCGACGGCGGACAAGCGCTTTGATCCCCAGGGCACCATCACGCGCAACGCGGACGGCTCCTGGAAGATGAAGAGCACGAAGGTCCGCATGAGCGCCTACCCGGCCACGGGCTACGACGCGAAGCAGATCGCCACGTACGACCGCGACGTGCTCGCGAGCCGCGGCTACATGCAGGCGGCGAACGACTGGAAGAACATCGAGATGACCGGCTTCGTGAAGGTCAACGCGGTGAACAACACGCAGGACAACTTCGCCTGGTACGCGCGCGGCGGGAAGCACAACGACAACAGCTCCGGCTGCGAGGGCAGCAGCTACAAGGGCGGCCTGCACTACGACGGCCGCGTGCGCTGGGAGAAGGAGACCTGGCACGTGTCCTACGACCAGGCGCCGTACAAGCCGGCCACCTCCGCGCTGAAGGGCCGCTGGGTGGGCTTCAAGGCCGTCATGCGCAACGTGGCGGGCACGAAGAACCCGGAGGCCGTGAAGCTGGAGCTGTACCTCAACGACACCGCGGACAAGGTCACCTGGAACAAGGTCTACGACATGACCGACGACGGGGCCTGGGGCGGGGACGCCCAGCACTGCGGCGGCGCCGTGGGGGCCATGCCGATCACGTGGGGCGGGCCCATCGCCACGTTCCGCTGGGACAACGCCAGCGACGTGGACTTCAAGTGGCTGAGTGTCCGGGAGATCCAGCCCTAGGCGGGCCGCACGCTTCCACGTCGGCAAGTCATCAAGGGAGCGGGGCCTCGCGTGGGCCTCGCTCCTTTTTTGTTCGCGGCTGGACGTGGCGTGCGTGGGCTTTCCGACAGGAGGGGCGCGCCGGGGTGCCGCTGGAAAGAGACGCCCTAGCTTCGCAGCCTAGCTGACGCCGGGGCCACGGGCCCCCTTACTCGAGGGACGACGTTCATGCGGATCACCTTCCTGGGTCATGCGGGCTTCGCGGTGGAGACCGCCGGAGCGCTCGTCGTCATGGATCCGTGGCTGACGCCCCAGGGGGCCTTCGACTCCGCGTGGATGCAGCTGCCGCGCAACCACCACCTGGCGCCGCGCGTGAAGGAGCTGCTGGAGACGCCGGGCAAGGAGCGCTTCCTCTACATCAGCCACGAGCACAAGGATCACTTCGACCCGGAGTTCCTGGCCACCATCGCGAAGCGGGACTTCACCGTGCTGGTGCCCAAGTTCCGCCGCTCGGAGCTGCGGGACATCTTCGAGAAGTACGGCTGCAAGCGCGTCATCGCGTGCGAGGACTCGCGCGAGATCCCCATCAAGGGCGGCTACATCAAGCTCTTCGTGTCCGAGCAGGGCACCAACCGCGACTCCAGCGTGATGGTGCGCGGCGACGGGCAGTGCTTCCTCAACATCAACGACTGCAAGATGCACGACCGACTGGTGCGCGTCATCGCGGAGGAGGGGCCCATCGACGTCTTCTCCGCCCAGTTCTCCGGCGCCATCTGGCACCCCACCTGCTACGAGTACCCGAAGGAGACGTACTCGGCCATCAGCCTGAAGAAGCGCGACAGCAAGTTCGAGGCGGTGGCGCGCGCGCTGGACGTGGTGCAGCCCCGCGCGTACATCGCCGCGGCGGGCCCGGCGGCCTTCCTGGACCCGGCCCTCTTCAGCCTGAACTTCCAGGACGTGAGCATCTTCCCGCGCGCGCCGGCCCTCTTCTCCTACCTGGAGAAGCGCCTGCCCACGCTGCCCACGCGCTACCTGGAGCCCATGCCCGGGGACGTGCTGGACGCGGGCACGCTGGAGTTCGTCTCGCAGGTGCCGGAGCGCGTGACGACGGAGAACTTCAAGGAGTACCTCCAGACGTACGCGAAGGACATGGCCCACGTCTTCCGCGAGCGCCGCCGCAACCTGATGCGCGAGGAGGTGGATGAAATCCTCGGCCGCCTGCGCGTGGAGCTGCAGCGCAAGCTGGACCTGTTGGACTTGCACGACCGGGTGGGCATGCCGCTCTACGTGGAGCTGACGGAGGCGCCCACGCGGCTGTTGCGCGTGGACTTCAAGGGCCGCCGCGTGGATGAGGTGCCGGAGATGCGGGACAAGAGCCGCTACGCGATGAAGGTGAGCGCCAGCGACATCGTGCGCGTGCTGGACCGCAAGCTGAACTGGGAGGACTTCCTGCTGTCCTTCCGCCTGCGCCTGTCCCGCAACCCGGACGTGTACGAGCCCGTGCTGCACGGCTTCCTGGGCGTGGAGGTGGAGGACATCCGCGAGTTCTGCGACGGCATCCGCGCCACGGAGTCCCAGAAGGAGCGCACCACGGTGGACGCCGGCGGCAAGCGCTTCACCATCCAGCGCTTCTGCCCGCACCAGGGTGCGGACCTGTCCGAAGGCTGGGTGGAGGAGGGCCGCTACGTGGTGTGCCCGCGCCACCGCTGGCAGTTCGACCTGCGGAACGGCGGCGCGTGCAAGACGAACAACTCCACGCTCTGCGCGGAGCCCGTCGCGGACAAGCCGGAGGGCGGCAAGGTGGAGCGCGGCGGCGACAAGGCGCCCGTCGAACCGCCGCGCGTCTGAAGCCTTCAGCTGCCCCGGTAGGTGGAGAAGCCGAAGGGGCTCAGCAGCAGCGGGACGTGGTAGTGCTCGTCCGTGGCGGTGACTTCGAAGAGCACCTGCACGGACGGGTAGAAGCCCCGCTGCCCCCGGGCCTGGAACCAGGCCCCGGTGTCGAAGGTGAGGCGGTACACGCCGGGCTGCAGCTTCGTGTTCGCGCCCGACAGGTCCTTCACCCGTCCATCCGCGTTGGTGACGCCCCGGGCAATCTCCAGGAAGAGGCCATCCGTCGTCCGTGCCTCCAGCGTGAGGGAGAGGCCTTCCGCGGGACGGCCCGTGCTCGTGTCCAGGACATGTGTGCTGAGGGTGCTCATGACGCGAGGAGCTTCTCCAGTCGGATGCGGGTGATCTTCGCCTGCTCCCCGGCCGCGATCTTCAGCTCCGCGTCGGGGGTGTTGTGCATGCGGTCCTGGAGCAGCTCCAGCATCTGCGCGGCGCTCTTGCCCGTGGCGCACACCAGGAAGATGAAGCCGTAGCGGGACTCGTAGTCCCGGTTGCCCTGGGCCAGGGCCTGGAGCACGCCTTCGTCCGCGGCGGCCACGCCCTGCTGCTCCTGCGACGACCACTGCGCGGTGGCGGCGAACTTCTCCCGCAGCTTCGACACGTCGCCGATGCGCGGGTGGTGCGTGAAGGCCTCCAGCCAGTCCTCCGGCCCCGTGCGCGCCCAGGCGTCCACGGCCTCCGCGTACAGGTGCTCCGCGTCGCGGAACGGGCGGACGGCCAGCATCCGCTGGACCCACTTCGTGCTGCCGCAGCAGCGGGTGAAGGCCTGGGTGGCCTCCTCCGTCGTGGCCGTGTTCAGGCGCTCCAGCGGCGTGCTCACGCCGGCTCCCCGAAGAGGCGCAGCCGGCTGACGCCGCCATCCGGGAAGATGTTGAGGCGCACGTGGGTGATGGGGCCCACGTCCTTCAGCTCCTTCTCGAAGACGTGGCAGTGGTCCGCCTGGAGCTTCGACTGCGGCAGCAGCTCCTTCCACTGCAGGTGCGTCGCGTTGGCGAAGTCCAGCAGCGGCTCCTCCAGGTGGATGCCCTCCAGCGAGCAGCGGTCCGGGAAGTTGCCCTTGAAGAAGTGGGTGTCCACCTCCGCGCGGCGCAGCGTGCCCGCGGTGGCCAGCTTCACGACGATCCAGTCGAAGCCCGGCACGCGCTTGCGGCGCGTCTCCCAGCCCTCGCCCATGTTCGCCGCGCGGCCCGGGAAGATGAGGTTGTCCTTCGTGCCGAAGAACTGATCGTTGCACGTCACGACGGAGCCGCCGTTGGCCGCCGCCGCCAGGTCCACCAGCCCCGCCTTCTTGAGGGCGTGCCAGTCCGGCAGCACCTGCCCGTGCACGCGCAGGCGCGCGACGCCGCCGTCCGGGTAGATGTTGAGGCGCACGTGGGTGAAGCGCCGCTCGTTCGCCACCGCGAAGAGGTTGCGCGAGCCGCCGCGCAGGCGCTGCTTGGGGACCAGCTCCGTCCAGCGCGACACGTCCTCCGCCAGCGACTCCGGCGACGGGTCCCCGTCCACCTCGCACGCCTCCAGGGAGGCGTACTCGGGGAAGTTGCCGATGAAGTGATTGGTGTCCACGTCGATGCCGTGGATGGCGCCGGGCAGGCCCAGCTTCACGATGCACCAGTCGTAGCCGGGCACGCGCTTGCGGCGCGTCTCCCAGCCGTCCATCCACTTGCCGCGCTCCGTGTACTTGTCCGCGATGAAGACGCCGCGCCCGGGCTCCAGCATCGCTTCCTTGGGCGCGAAGAACTCGTCGTTGGCCAGCAGGGCCTTGCCGCCCACCTTGCGTGCGGCCAGATCAATCAGGTCGGCGAAGGCGACGTGCATCGCCCCGGGTGCTTCGGCTTGCATCGGTTGTCCTCTCCCGGACCGCCGGGGCCTATCCGCGCGGCAGCCACTGGCCGATGCGCGGGCCCGTCAGTCCCTCGGTGGCGTCGAAGATACGCTGGCCGCGCAGGTATGTCCTCAACACCCGGCCTTCCAGCTCCCGCCCCGCGTAGGGCGTCAGCCGGTGCTTGTGGCGGATGTCCTCCGGCGCCACCTTGAAGCGCGCCTCCGGGGCGAAGACGACGAAGTCCGCGTCCAGCCCCGGCCGGATGGCTCCTTTGCGCCCCGACAATCCGGCCAGCTTCGCGGTGCGGTGGGCCATGCGGTCCACCAGCGCGTCCAGCCCCAGGCCGTGCGCGCGCATGCCCGTCCACACCGCGGACACGCTGAGCTGCAGGCCGGCGATGCCGCCCCACGCACCGGAGAAGTCCCCGGCCTCCAGCTTCTTGAGCGCGGGCGTGCAGGGCGAGTGGTCCGACACCACCAGGTCGATGAGGCCGCTCTTCACCGCGGCCCACAGCCGCTCGCGGTTCGCCGCCTCGCGGATGGGCGGGGCGCACTTGAAGTGCGTGGCGCCGGCTTCAATCTCCTCCGCGGTGAAGGTGAGGTAGTGCGGGCACGTCTCCACCGTGAAGGGCAGGCCCTCCGCCTTCGCCTTCGCGATGTCGTCCAGCGCGTCCGCCGCGGACAGGTGGACGATGTGCACCGGGCCCCGGTGCTGGCGGCACAGGTCGATCATCATCCGGATGGCGTCCACCTCCCACGCGGCCGGACGGGACGCGAGGTAGCTGGCGTACGCGCGCACGTCGCCCGCGAAGGGCGGCTCGTGGTCCGTCAGCTCCGCGTGGACCAGCAGCGGCACGCCCGCCTTCGCGAGGATGGGCATGGCCCGGTCCAGCACCTCGCGCGTGGCGGCGGGGAACTCGTCCACGCCCGAGTGCACGAGGAAGCACTTGAAGCCCGGCGCGCCCGCGTCGACCATCGCCTGGAGCTCGCCCGCGTTGCCGGGGATGACGCCGCCCCACAGGCCGTAGTCGATGGCGCACTGGCCGGACGCGGCCTCCGCCTTGGTGCGCAGCGCGGCCAGGGACGTGGTGGCCGGGATGGAGTTGAGCGGCATGTCCACCACGGTGGTGATGCCGCCCGCCGCCGCCGCCGCCGTCGCCGTGGCGAAGCCCTCCCAGTCCGTGCGGCCGGGCTCGTTGATGTGCGCGTGGCTGTCCACGATGCCGGGCAACAGCGCGTCGCGGCCCAGGTCCACCACGTTCGCGCCCCTGGGCACGTCCACCGTCGCGTGGAGGCCTTCGATGCGACCGTCGCGCACCACCACCGCCGCCGCGCGCGTTCCTTCGGGCGTCACCACGCGCTCGCTGCGAAACACGGTTACAGGTGCACTCACGTCTCGAACTCCGTCGTCGCGTAGTCCGCGAGCGCGCGGAAGTGGCGCTCGCTGTCATCCAGGTAGAGCTGTTGGGTGATGCCGCCCACCAGCCGGGGCAGGCTGTACTTCATGCCGGAGATGCTGGCGCCGCCGAAGCCCAGCGAGAGCAGGCACCCGAAGGTGTAGTTGAACACGCCGCCAATCCACGGCGCGCTCCCGGGCTGCTTCTCTTGGAACTCGAAGGAGGGGCCCAGGTACGGGTGGCGCAAGAGGTCCGCGTGCCGCTCGTTCTCCGGCGGGGTGAAGCGGTCCTTCCAGAGCGCGATGTGCGGGTGCAGCTCCGCCAGCTCCGGCCGCAGCGACAGGTCCGTGGTGAAGCCGGACGCGATGATGAGGAAGTCGAACGTGTGCGTCGCGTGCGGCGTGCGCACCACGGCCTGGCCGTCCTGCTGCTTCACCTCCACCCAGGGGCTCTCCGCGTGCAGGTGGAAGTGCGGGTGGCGGCGCGCGCGCTCGAAGGTGTCGCGCGGCGGCAGCTGGCCCATCTCGATGATCTGCCGGATGAAGCGCCAGCGCTGCGCGTCCGGCAGGTCGCCGTGGTGGCGCAGGAAGCCCGCGAACTCCGCCCAGCGGTAGGGGTTCACGTTGGGCAGCTTCTTGCGGCGGTAGAACAGGTCCACCTGGCCCGCGCCCGCCTCCAGCGCCACGGAGGCGTTGTCGAACGCGGAGGCCCCGCGCCCAGCACGCCCACGCGCTTGCCCTTCAGCGCGCCGAAGTCGATGGGGTCATGGGTGTGCGCCCACAGCGCGCGCGGCAGGGGCTGCACCTCCGGCGGCGCGTCCCAGCGGCCGGAGCCGTCGATGCCGGTGGCCAGCACCACCTTGCGCGCGAGCAGGAACTCCGCCTCGTTGTTGTGCGCGGCGGGGACCTCGAAGCAGTCCAGGTCCGCGCGCCAGCGCAGCGCGCCCGCCTTGGTGCCGCACTTCACGGGGATGCCCAGCACGCGCCGGTACCAGAGGAGGTAGTCCGCCCACAGCTCCTTCGGGATGAGGGCCACCTGCTGGAAGCCCTCCGCGCCGTGCTGCGCCTCGTACCAGGCGCGGAAGGAGAGGTTGGGGATGTTGTAGTCCGGGCCGGTGAGGTACTTGGGCGTGCGCAGGGTGATCATCCGCGCGAACGTCTTCCAGGGCCCGTGGAAGCCGTCCTTGCCGTCGTCCAGAACCAACAGGTTCGTCACCCGCTCGCGCATCAGCCCGAACGCGGCGCCCAGCCCGCTCTGGCCTCCGCCAATGACGAGCACGTCCAGGATGGGGCGGCCGTCCGGCGTGGAGCGCGGCGGCACCCAGCTCCGGGCCGGGTAGGACAGGATGTCCAGGTCGCGGCGGAGGGCGTCTTCCAGCGCCTCCAGGCTCTGCGGGGGACGGTACGGCGAGGCCAGCGGATCGCGGTCGGGCATCGGGCCCGAAGCAACCCATGCCCGGATTCTCCATGCAAGGGGGGCCCGGCGGCAGGGGGCCGGTTCCGGACGGCCGCCTCAGCGGCGGGAGGTGGGGCCGGCCGCCTGGGGCACGAGCAGCTCGAAGCGCACGCGCGCGTTGTCCGTGCGCATCCCGGCGGGGCCCTCCAGCG
>NZ_JBKGHJ010000416.1:0-7544 GCF_046520365.1 Corallococcus sp. 4LFB | reverse complement strand
CGGCGGCCGCCTCGGGGGCCTTGGTCCGGGCGATCATCGAGCGCACGGAGGAGGCGGCGGCGCGCTGCTGCTGGAGCTCGGCGGCGACCTTCGCGTCGACGAGGAGCGAGCGGCCCGCGGTCTCCTCCTGCCAGAGGAGGTGGCGGCGCACGTCCTGGAGCACGTCGGCCAGCTCCTGCGCGGAATCAGGCGTGTCGTCGTTCACGGTCGGGGATCGGTATCGGAGGAGCCGCCCCGGTGCAAGGAAGCAGCCGGGGAAGTTGCCTGTACGCTTAGCCCAGGGTCGGGGCTTGCGCCACCTTCCGGGCGGACGCGGCGGGCTCTGGTCGAATCAGGACACACCCCGGGCGAAGCCCCCTTGCCTCCGGGCGGACGCGGGGATGATGCCGGGCGGACGTCCTACCCGTTTCCCAGGAGCCCCTCGCACATGATCAAGGTGGCCATCGTCGTTGGTAGCACGCGGCCCGGCCGCAAGGCGGACAAGGTCGCAGGCTGGGTGCACGACATCGCGAAGAAGCGGAGCGACGCCACGTACGAAATCGTCGACATCCAGGACTTCAACCTGCCCCTGCTGGACGAACCGACCCCGCCCTCCATGGGCAAGTACACCCAGGAGCACACCCGACGCTGGAGCGCGGCGGTGGCGGGCTACGACGCCTACGTCTTCGTCACGCCCGAGTACAACCACGGCACGTCCGGCGCGCTGAAGAACGCGCTCGATTTCGTCTACGGCGAGTGGAACAACAAGGCCGCCGGCTTCGTGGGCTACGGCAGCGCGGGCGGCGTGCGCGCGGTGGAGCAGCTGCGCCTCGTCGCCGCGGAGCTTCAGCTGGCCACGGTGCGCGCGCAGGTGCAGCTGTTCCTGTCCACCGACTTCGAGCACTACACCGTCTTCAAGCCGGATCCGCACAAGGAGAAGCAGGTGAACACGCTCCTGGATCAGGTCGTCTCCTGGGGCACGGCGCTGCGCACGGTGCGCGTGAAGCCGTAGCGCCCCCAGGTGATTGTGGGCGTTTACGAGGGAGCTTCATCGCGGTACGTGAGGTTCCCATGCCCGCCCCGAAGAAACCCGACGTCACGCTCGAGCGTGTGAAGGCCGCTGGATTCGAGCCCCTGCTCGTGCTGGTGGACGTGAAAGACACCTCCACCGAGGAGCTGCTGCGCGCCATCGACGTGTGGACGTCGGTGCTGAAGCTGACGGGCGCGAAGGCGATTCTTCGAGACGAGCAGTTCGAGGACAGTGACCCCTGGTTCGGCTTCGGGGTCAGGCTCTCCAGCAAGGTGCTCGACGAGCGCGCCGTGTTCGCCGCGCTCGGCAGCGCGAGGACGGCTCCCGCCGAGGCCTTCGTGCGCGCGCTCATCGCCTTCAACAAGAAGCACGCCGACGATCTGGAAGGAGGGCTCGCGACCCACGAGGAGTCCGAGACGGGGAGCGCCGCCGTGGAATGGCTGGTGTGCCGTGACCTGAAGCACCTGACGCTCTACCTGAAGTTCCTCGAGACCCTCGACCTCGGGCACACCGTCGAGCAGGTGGACGTGGTGCTGCGGCTGGCGAGGGTCTACTCGGCGCGGCAGCTTGCCCCGCTGGTGAAGTGGGCCGCGGAGAACGACGCGGAGCTCCTCCACGTCTGGCTCGACAACGAGCGCGCGTGGAAGGAGCGCTGACCCGAGGCCGTCAAGGCGCTCACGCCGCTCAGGTGTCCTGGCGGGCCCGCGCCGTGGCGGCCGCCGCAGCGCCTCCGCCGTGTCGGCTCCGCCGGGAAGAACGACTCGATGGCCAGCTCCGCGAGCGTGATGTCCACGGGCGTGCCGAACACGGTGGTGGTGCTGAAGAGGGACAGCCGCCCCAGCGAGGTGCGCACGCGCAGGGGCACCACCACGCCCGCGAAGTCGCGCGCCTTCGCGTCGGGGGCGGCCTCCGGCACCGGGTAGCCCTTCAGCTCCTCCAGGAGCGCCGCGAGCGTGGCGTCCGCGCTGGCGTCCACCTGCCGGTGCAGCCGGGTGAGGACGTGGTCGCGCCACTGCCGCAGGTTCTCGATGCGCGGCGCGAGCCCGTTCGGGTGCAGGCTCAGGCGCAGGACGTTGACGGGCGGCTGGAGCATCTGCGGCGCCACGTCCGCCAGCAGGACGCCCACCGCGCGGTTCGCGGTGACGAGCGTCCAGTGCCTGTCCACCGCGATTGCCGGGTACGGCTCATGGCCCGCGAGCACCAGCTCCACGGCCTCGCGCGTGGCGGCGAGCGCGGGGTCATCCAGGGGGCGCTCGGAGAAGACGGGGGCGAAGCCCGCCGCCACGAGCAGTCCATTGCGGTCGCGCAGGGGCACGTCCAGTTCCTCCGCCAGGTGGAGCAGCATCTCGCGGCTGGGCTGGGAGCGGCCGGTCTCCAGGAAGCTCACGTGCCGGGTGGAGACCTCCGCGCGCAACGCGAGGTCCATCTGGCTCAGCCCGCGCCGCTGACGCCAGCCGCGCAGCAGCTCTCCCACGGGACGGCTCTGCTGAAGGCTCGTCATGGCCGGGAAGATAGGGGGCGCACGTCAGCGCTTCCATTCCCTCGGAGGTAATCGACACCGCGCGGGCCGGCTCGCATCGTGTCCAACAACGACGGACGGCTTCACGGCCGCCGCCGCTTCCACCCCTTCGCAAGGAAACGAGTGCCATGAGCGTCAAGAACGTGTCGGGAAGCCTGTTGCGCCGCGCGCTGCTGCTGGACGGTGTCGCCAGCGGAGCCATGGGCCTGTTGATGGCGGTGGCCGCCGGCCCCTGGGGCCGCTGCTGGGCCTGGAGCCGGGACTGCTGCGCGCGGCGGGCTGGGGCTCATCCCCTTCGCGCTGCTGCTCGGCTACCTGGCGGCGAGGGAGACCCTGCCCTCGTGGCCGGTGTGGTTCGTGGTCGCGGTGAACGCGCTGTGGGTGGTGGACAGCGTGCTCCTGATGACGCACGGCCCGACGGCGCCCACGGGGCTGGGGGTGGCGTTCGTCACGGCGCAGGCGCTGGCGGTCGCGGTGTTCGCGGCGCTGGAGTACGCGGGCCTGCGGCGCGGCACACATGCGGCGCTGGCCTGAGCGCTCCGCCGAGTGTCCGGTTCGCGCGGCCCGGGCTTCACGCCGTGCCGCGCGGCCCGCCGGGCATTGTTATCGTGGCGGGACATGACTTCCATCCCGCGCCCGTGGCTCGTCATCGCAGCGCTGTCCTCCGGGGTCCTCGGCTGCGCCACGCTGGGAGGCGCGCAGGGGAAGGACCTGGTGACGCTGCGCTACGGCTGGCCGGAGCAGGCGACCATCCGGGTGATGCACACGGTGGACGTGCGGACGGACTGGAGCGGCCGGATGACGGCGCAGCGCCGGTACGCGATGCGGCTCGGGCCGGTGGATGAGGAGGGGCGGCGGCGGTTGATCATCCAGGACGTGGAGATCATCGAAGCCCCCTTCCCTGCCTTCGTGGAGCCGCTGGCCACGTCCATCATCGACGCGCAGGGGGACTTCCAGGGGATTGATCCGCTGGAGGACGGCCCCGGCCGGGACCTGCTGGACGCGCTGCCGGTCAGCCCGCGGAAGAAGGCGCAGCTGACGAAGGCGCTCACGAACGGCCTGGAGCGGGAGGCCCGCAACCGGTGGAACGAGTGGGTGGGCAGCTGGCATGGAGCGCGCTTCAAGCCAGGGCGGACGGAGGTCGTGGCGACGACGATGTCCGTGGGCACGGGCCGCAAGAAGACCGAGGAGGTCCCCGCCGAGGAGCGCGTCCGGCTGGACGTCGGAGTGGCCTGCTCCGACGCGGTTCCGGAGCCCCGGTGCGCGAGGCTGAAGATCGTGCGAGAGCCCGTGGGGCAGACGGATGAGACGCAAGGAAGGTACGCGCACGTGGAGCTGGAGTTGGTGACGGATCCCGCGACGCTGTTGCCGTACTCCTCGCGCGTCATCCGCATGGACCGCGTGGACTGGAATGACGGCACCGGTGAGCCGGACTTCCATGAGGCCGTGCACGTGGAGCAGCACACGTTCCTGCACGGAGTGGAAGGTGCGCCGGGACAGGTCGCGGCCGTGGAGCGGCGTTAGCCTGGGCCTGGTTGGCGGACGCGCTCTGGCCGCGCTATCACCGCCTGCCGTGACAGCCATTCCTCACATCAAGCGTGCCGCTCTTGCAGCCATCGGCCTTGCGCTCTTCGGGTGCGGCTCGGCCACGGTCGGCACGGTGGGCAAGCCCGCCATGGCGAAGTGGGTGGGGCCGGTCTTCGGGACGCCGGACGGAGGCCAGCTCCGGACGACCCTCTACTACGGGCCCTGGCAGTGCAGCGCCGCGTTCCTGTCCCGCTGCGAATCGAAGTGCGCGGCCCAGGGACATGCCCTCATGGGGTGCATGTGGCTGGCCGACATCAAGGCGGACTGGCAGGGTCGCTACCTGTTCATGCCCGCGGAAGCCGGTGGTCGCATGGCCATCACCCACTGTTGCTGTGACTACCCGAAGGTGGCGGACGGCGAGTGGCGGCGGGGCACCTGGGACAATGCGCGCGCACGCTATCGGCGCGAGTGGAGTTCTGAATTTGGCGAGTGGCCTACCAACCCCAACGGTGTGCCCTGGGCTGGTCACCACATCTTCGACCTGGGCCACGGCGGCGCACCCGTGGCGAGGGACAACGTGCTGCCGGTACCCGGGGGTGTTCACGGCGTCTTCAACAAGGAATACCCTGCCTGCTATGCCCCGGGAGGCAAGTGGTTGACGCCCGGGCCTGAGCGGCCATACGTGGACTGAGGAGCGCTCATGGCGATGGACCAACTGCTGGCGGAAGTCTCCCGACTCCACTTCCCACGCCCACCCGCGACGCCCGCGCAGATCACCGCTTTTGAGGTGCGTGTCGGCTGGACGCTAGACCCAGCTCTGCGTGCCTTCTACCTACACTGCGATGGTTGCACGCTCTTCGAGACGTTGCCGGACGCGAAGTACCGTGTCCTCCCACTGAGCGAGATTCAGCGCGCACGGCAGGCCATCAGAGCCTCGGATGAGGATGAGGACGGAGCAGCATCGCACTACACGCTCGTGGACATGCAGGACACCAACTTCGTCATCCTGGACGTGGCCGCACCCAAGGGCGGTTGCTACCCGCTGCTCGATGCCTTCCATGAAACGTATCCAGAAGAGGCTCCGCGCATCGCGGCCTCCTTCGAGGAGTTCCTGGAGAAGGCACTGCGCAGCGGCAACCGCTCGTTCTGGCTGAGCAGCGAACCCGTGAAGGAATAGGTTCACTCTCAGCCCAGGCCCCCTTCGCCGAAGTAGTCGCAGGGCTTCGGAACGCTGTAGTGGCCTGGCCTGTTTGGCGGACAGGCTCTTGCCGCGCTATCACCGCCTGCCGTGACAGCCATTCTGCGTGCCGCGAGCGCGGCGTTCGTTCTTGCCCTTGTTGGGTGCGGCTCGGCCACGGTCGGCACGGTGGGCAAGCCCGCCATGGCGAAGTGGGTAGGCCCTGTCGTCAGGACGCCGGACGGAGGACAGCTCCGGACGACCCTCTACTACGGGCCCTGGCAGTGCAGCGCCGCGTTCATGTCCCGCTGCGAATCGAAGTGCGCGGCGCAGGGCCATGCACTCATGGGCTGCATGTGGCTGGCCGACATCAAGGGGGACTGGCAGGGGCGTTACCTGTTCATGCCCGCGGAGGCCGGTGGGCGGCTGGCCATCACCCACTGCTGCTGCGACTACCCCACCATCGCCAACCTCAAGCAGCAACGCACGCGGTGGAACAACTCTCGCGCTGCATTCCGCGAGGACTGGGCTCGGGACTTCGGTGCCTGGCCTGCGGGCAAGGATCCGTGGCCTGGGCACCATATTTTCGATCTCGCGCACGGCGGTCCAGCTACGGCGCCCGACAACATCCTGCCCGTGCCCGGGGACGTACACGACGTCTTCACCAAGGAGTACCCAGCCCTGCTACGCGCCGGGTGGGAAGTGGCTCACACCGGGTCCTGAGCGGCCCTACGTGGATTGAGAACTGCACCATGCCCATCCCGATGCAGCGCCTTCTCGCGGAAGTCTCCTCCCACCACCATCCCAGCCCGCCTGCGACTTCTGCCAAGGTGGCGGCCTTCGAGTCGCGCATCGGCTGGCGGCTCGATGACGACCTGCGGGCCTTCTATCTGCACTGCGATGGGGCCACACTGTTTGCCCCGCGCGAGCAGGCGCCCAACTACCGCATCCTCTCGCTTGATGAAGTCGAACGCGCACGCATCAAGATGCGGCACGAAGACACCGACACCTACGGAGCCGCGTCTTGGTACACGCTCCTCTACTTGCAGGACGGCGACTACGTGCTCGTGGACGTAGCCAATCGCGTGGAGGGTCGGTACGTCCTGCTCGACGCCTTCCACGAGACGTATCCCGCCGTCGAGCAGATCGCTGCCTCCTTCAGTGAGTTCCTGGAGAAGGCGCTGGCAAGTGGCAACGAGTACTTCTGGCTCGGTGATTGAGGCCCGAAAGCGTGGTGCCACTGATGGCAATGTCCGTGAAGTGCGCCTCTCGCTGGCCTCAGGGCTGAGGCTGCGGGCCCAGGCCCAGTTCACCGAAGTAGTCGAGGAACGCGCGGATGCGCGCCGGGAGCTGCCTCGCGGGATCGAGGAACACCGCATGGAAGGCTTCGGTGTCCCCGGGGTTCCGGTCCTCCATCACCACGACCAGCCGTCCTGCCCGAAGGTCCTCGCGGACCATGAACACGGGGAGCCGAGCGAGTCCTGCTCCCGCGACGGCCAGGTGCCGCACCGCTTCTCCGTCGCTGACCTGCACGTTGCCCACACACGGAATGGAAACCGGGGCGCCGTGCTCCACGAAGGACCAGTGCTGCGCGAAGCGCGCGTAGCTGAAGCCCAGGCGGTTGTGCTTCTCCAGGTTCGCGACCGTCCTGGGCGTCCCCTCGCGCTTCAGGTACGCCGGTGAGCCGACGACGTGGAAGCGGGTCTCCCCCAGCTTCCGCGCGATGAGGTTGGACGACTTGAGCGGCCCGCGCGGATGGCCACGTCCGCGCGGTCCTCCAGCAGGTCCACCACCTGATCCGTGAGCCCGATGTCCAGCCGGATGCCCGGGTAGCGGGCCTGGAACGCGGGCACCTGCGGCAGGAGGACGTGCATCCCATACGGCACGTTGGTGTTCACGCGCACCCGGCCCGAGGGGGCGTCATGCGACGTGACGCCCCGCTCGGCGGCCTCCAGCTCCGCGAGCACCTGCACGCTGCGCTCGTAAAAGACGCAACCCTCGGAGGTGAGCTGGAAGCCCCGGGTGTTGCGGTGGAGGAGCCGCGCCCCCAGGCGGGCTTCCAACCGTGCGACCAGCTTGCTGACCGCCGACGGCGTCATCCGCAACGTGCGCGCGGCGGCGGAGAAGCCCTCCTGCTCCACGACCCGGACGAAGACCTCCATCTCCCCGGAGCGATTGATTTCCAGACGCGCCATTGAATTGAACTCACAAGCCTTGTGCCTGGGACAGCTCTACCCCCCGACAAGGCCCACGAATACTAAGTAGGCCGCCAGAAGTTCCGAGACAAATTCCGGCCGCATGCCCAGCTTCCA
>NZ_JBKGHJ010000415.1:0-7565 GCF_046520365.1 Corallococcus sp. 4LFB | reverse complement strand
GCCGCTCGGAGCCGCCGAAGCGCAGCACCACGCCCCCCTCCAGCCGCACCGCGTGCGAGCCGACTTCCGGCCGCGCCGCCGCGCGCCACGGCCAGCGGGAAGTAGACCTCCAGGGGGACCTCGCCCTCACCGTCCAGGGGCACGCCCAGCACCTGCTCGCCGGTGGCCACGCGCCGGCCGTCCACGCGCAGGTCGAAGTCCACGCGGGTGAGCGTGGCCGCGTCGGAGGACGGGTTTCGCACCTGGAGCTTCAGCGTGAGCGCGCCGGAGCCGTCCCGCGTGAAGGCCAGGTCCACCGCCTCCACGCGCACCGCCTCGTCGTAGGCGCGCGGGCGGAAGGGCACCACGCCCAGGCAGCCGGACAGGAGGAAGAGGCCGGCCAGCCCTGCCCCGAGCACCGCCCGGCGCGAGCGCATCAGCCGCCCAACAGAGGCTGCAGCGCCTCCACCGTCAGGGGCCAGCCCGCGCGGCGCGCCAGCACCTCCAGCGCCTTGATGAACTCCGCCGCGGACTGGAAGCGGCGGGCCCGGTCCGCGAACAGCGCCTTGCGCGCCACCCGCGCCGCGTAGTCCGGCAGGTCCGGCGCCAGCGAGGACAAGAGCGGCACGCGCGCGTCACGCACCTGGTGCATGAGCTGCGCTTCGTTGTCCCCGGTGAAGAGGCGGCGGCCGCCCCACAGCTCCCAGAGGATGACGCCCACGGCGTACAGGTCCGTGCGGGCGTCCACCGCCTGCCCCAGCACCTGCTCCGGGCTCATGTACGGCAGCGTGCCGCGCAGCGCGCCCGAGTCGCCGCGCATCATCCCCTCCACCTCCGCCACGCCGAAGTCGGTGAGCTTCACGTCGCCCTGGACGCCCAGCAGCACGTTGGCGGGGTTCACGTCGCGGTGGACGATGGTGGCGCCGTTCTCCCCCACCTTGGCGCGGTGGATGTAGTCCAGCGCCTTGAGGATGCACCACGCGATGTAGCAGGCGGACTCCGGCGGCATCGCGGCGCCCGCCTTGATCAGCAGCTCCTGCATGTAGCCCAGCGTCCGGCCGCTCACGAGCTCCTGCACCATGAGGTAGTCCGGCCCGGCGCGGAACAGCCGGAACGTCCGCACGATGTGCGCGTTGCGCAGGCGCACCGTCAGCTTCGCCTCGTCGACGAAGGCCTTCACATACGCGGGGTCGTTGCGGAAGGACGGGTGCAGCCGCTTGATGACGACTTCCTCGGGCTCCCCGGGGGAGCGCTGGGTCGTCTCACGGGCACGCGCCTGATACACCTCCGCCATGCCGCCGACCGCCAGCCGGCCGACCACTTCATAGCCACCCAGGTCCGGAGCTTCCGCCACGAGGCAAGTTTAGCGCGGATCCGGGAGGGGCCCCACTATTCCTCCACCAGGGAGGAGAAGAGGGCCTCGTACTTCCGGGCGGACGCGGCCCAGGAGAAGTCCTTCCCCATCCCCCGCGCCTGGAAGTCCCCCAGCCGTGCGGGGTCCGCGTACAGGGAGAGCGCCCGGCGGATGGCGGCCAGGAGCGCCGAGCGGTGGAAGGACTCGAAGAGGATGCCGTTGCCGTCCAGCCCCCCCTCCACCGTGTCCACCAGCCCGCCCGTGGCCCGGACGATGGGCACCGTGCCGTAGCGCAGGGAATACATCTGGTTCAGGCCGCACGGCTCGTAGCGGCTGGGCATGAGGAAGAAGTCCGCCCCCGCCTCCACCAGGTGTGACAATTCCGGATCGAACCCGATGCGCACCCCCACCTGCTTCGGGTAGCGGGCCTGCAATGCCCGCAGGCCGTCCTCCAGGACAGGGTCGCCGTTGCCCACCGCCACGAACTTCAGGTCCGCCTGGAGCGCCGCGGGCAGCGTCTCCAGCAGCAGGTCCACGCCCTTCTGCCACGCCAGCCGGCTGACGATGCCGAACACCGGCGCGTTGCCTTCCGTGGGCAGGCCGAAGCGCTCCAGGAGGGCGCGCTTGCACACGGCCTTGCCCGTCATGTCGTCCGGGCCGTAGCGCGCCGGCAGGAAGGCGTCCGTCCGGGGGTTCCACTCGTGCGCGTCGATGCCGTTGAGGATGCCGGTGAGCGCGTGCGCGCGGCGGCGCAAGAGGCCCTCCAGCCCGTAGCCCTGCTCCGCCGTCTGGATTTCGCGCGCGTAGGTGGGCGACACGGTGGTGAGCGCCTCGGAGAAGACGAGCCCCGCCTTGAGGAAGTTGACCTGGTCGTAGAACTCCACGCCCTCCGGGGTGAACAGGTCCCACGGCAGCCCCAGGTCGTCCATGGTCCGCTTGGGGAAGTGCCCCTGGTAGGCCAGGTTGTGGATGGTGAAGACGCACTTCGCCTTCGCCAGCGGCGTGCCCCCGAAGCCGCGGCGCAGCGCCACCGGGACGAGCCCCGTCTGCCAGTCGTGCAGGTGGATGATGTCCGGGAAGAAGCGCAGCCGCTGCGCGGCCTGGAGCGCGCCCACGCACAGGTAGGCGAAGCGGCGGGGGTTGTCCTGGAACTCGCCGGCCGCGTCGCCGTAGAAGCCCTTGCGGCCGCCGTAGAAGGCCTCGTTCTCCAGGAAGAGGACCTCCAGGCGTTCGGTGAGGCGCGCGGACAGGATGGGGCCGCCCGTCTCACCGAAGGGGAAGCGCAGCACCAGGGACTGCCCGGTGGGCAACAGCTGTCCGGCGTTGCGCACGTCCTGGTAGCGGGGCGTGACGATCTTCACGTCGTGCCCCAGGCTGGCGAGCGCCGTGGGCAGGGCCCCGGCCACGTCGCCCAGTCCCCCCGTCTTCGAGAAGGGGGTGACCTCCGAGGCGATGAAGAGGATCTTCATGAGGCCCGCCATTGCGTGCGAGTCCCGACAGGGAGTCAACCGCGAACGTGCGCGCCGGGGCCGTGTTTCCTATGGTGCGCCGCGTGACGAATATCCCTCCCGACCCCATCCAGCGCTTCGCGGACCTCTTCGCCCAGGCGAAGGCCGCGATTCCCGTGGACCCCAACGCCATGGTCGTGGCGACCGTGGACGACCAGGGCCGCCCCAGCTCACGCGTGGTGCTGCTCAAGGACTTCGATGCGCGGGGCTTCGTCTTCTTCACCAACTTCCACAGCCGCAAGGGGCGCCAGCTCACCGCGCACCCGTACGCGGCGCTGTGCTTCCACTGGCAGCCCCTGGAGCAGCAGGTGCGCATCGAGGGCCGGGTGGAGCAGGTGACGGACGAGGAGGCCGACGCGTACTTCCAGAGCCGCGCGCGCGGCAGCCAGCTTGGCGCGTGGGCCAGCCTCCAGAGCGAGGAGCTGCCCTCGCGCGAGCTGCTGGAGCAGCGCCTGGCGGAGGTGGAGGCGCGCTTCCAGGGCCGCCCGGTGGAGCGCCCGCCGCACTGGAGCGGCTTCCGCGTGGTGCCGGACCGCATCGAGTTCTGGCACGCCCGCCCCAGCCGGCTGCACGAGCGCAACCTCTACCTGCGCGACGGCGCGGGCTGGAAGACGCGGCTGCTGTTCCCCTGAAGCTCCGGTGCCGCTCCGGTGCCGCGCGGCTGACGCTCAGGGCACGCGGTGCTCGCGGAAGGTGACGCGCAGCGTGTACGTGCCCGCGGGGGCCTCCACCCGCACGAAGTCCCGGGCGTGCGGCGTCGCCTGGGTCAGCGTGCCGCCCGTGGCCTGCTTCTCCCAGGCCACCAGCGCCAGGTCGTCCACCGCCGTGACGCCCTGGCCGGACTTCGGGGCCGCGGTGTTGAGCGTCAGGTCCAGGGCCCAGGGCGCGTTCCACAGGTTCGGCCTCGGCGGGTCGGCGGGGAAGTGCAGGTCCTCCGCCACCAGCGTCCAGTCGTAGGTGCCGCCGTCGTGGCGCAGCAGCGTCTGCTCGCCGAAGAGGGTGTAGGACTCCACGGGCAGGTACTGCACCTTCGCGGAGAAGGCGCCGCCGCCCTGCCCCTTCAGCCACGCCACCGCCGTGAGGTCGCGGTTGGGCGGGCCTTCGGCGAAGCCCGGCGGACGGAAGCGGTTGACCAGCCTCACCGCCGCGCTCCGCTCGCCCAACGCCCGGCGCTGGCAGAGGGCCGCGGCGCCCCGGTGCGGACCGTCCTGGCACACGTAGCCCGCGCCCGGGCCCACGCTCCAGCGCGCGGCCTCGTTGGCGTCGTCGTCCACGTCGTGGTCCTCGAAGTCGCCGTGCAGCAGCACGTCGCGCCCGGCCTTGAGCTTCACGGCCGTGCCCTCCGCCGCGCCCGTGAGCCGGGCCACCGCCACGGACTCCCCTTCATGGCGCAGGGCCCGCAGGTCCACCGTGGCGCGGCCGTTGGCGTCCACCGTCACCGGCACGTCCACGGTGCGCTCGCTCACCGCCGCGTGCCGGTCTTCCGGGAGCAGCTCGCCCCAGGAGGGCTGGGGCACCAGCTCCACGCCGCCCTCGCGGGACAGCTCCGCCAGGTTGCGCAGGAAGCTCTCCGCCAGGTCGCCCGCGACGGGCCGGGGGCGGTAGTCCTCGATGTAGACGGGCACCGCGCGGGCGCGGTCCACGCGCGCGCCCGTGGCCTCCACCTCCGCCATCAGGCCCACCATCGTCTCCATGCGGTCCTGGTCGAAGGCGAAGTTGCCCAGCGACTGCGCCATCAGCACGCCCCCGTGGCGCGCGAAGCCCTGCGGGATGTGCGGGTGGTGCGCGATGACCAGCCCCGCGCCCGCGTCCACCAGGTCGCGCATCCGCTGCGCCGTCGGGGTGGAGGGCCGGACGCTGTACTCGACGCCGGTGTGCAGCAGCGCCACCGGCACGCGCCCCTGCGCCCGCTCCGCGCCCAGCAGCGCGGACACCCGCGTCATGTTCCGCGCGTCCGCCGCGCCGCCCTGGTCGGGGCCCGCGACGTACTGCTGCTCGTGCGCGCTGCCGGTGATGGAGCACAGGGACACGAGGCTGTAGTTCGCGCCCGCCAGCGGCACGCGCGCCGGCACGAAGGCCTGGTCCTCGTTCTGGCCCGCGCCGCTGAAGGCCATGCCCGTCGCGGCCACGTGCGAGAGCGTGTCGTTCAGCCCCGGCACCAGGTAGTCGTAGACGTGGTTGTTGCCCAGGCTCACGTAGTCCACGCCCAGCCACGGCAGCGCGGGCAGCGAGCCGGGCAGCGTGAAGAACGCGTAGGCCTTCTCGTCGTGGGGCGTGGACGGGTGGTCCGTCACCGGCGTCTCCAGGTTCACGGCGCGGAAGTCCGCCGCCTGGAAGTACGGCCGCACGTGCGTGAAGACGGCCTTGGTGCCCGGCAGCGGATCCGACACGCGGATGAGCGCCGCCGGGTCGTCCTGGGGCATCTGGTTGCGCGGCGTGGTGTGGTCCGGATCCAGGAAGCGCCGGCCCAGCGACACGTCGCCCGCGAAGAGCATCCGCACGCCGTCCTTCGGAGACAGGCGCACCGGCGGCAGCGTCACGCGCGTCTGCGTCAGGCTCCGCCGCAGCTCCACCGCGACCACGGCCGGGCGGAAGCCCTCCGCCTCCACCGTGAGCAGCCGGTTGTGGCGGGGCAGCACGGGGAAGCGGAAGTGGCCGGCCTTGTCCGTGCGCGCCTGCGCGTCCCCCACCTTCACCCCGGCGTCCGCGACCGGCGTGCCCGCGGTGGAGACCAGCGTGCCCTCCAGCGCGATGCCGGTGCAGGCGTAGTCATGCCGGGCGGTGCGCTCGGCCTCGGGGAGGGACGCGTCCGCCGCGGGCTCCGGCGCGCAGGCCGTCAGCACCGGGGACTCCTCCTCCGGTGCGGCTCCTCCGCCGTCTGGTCGGGCGGGGCTCCTCGCCGGAGGAGGCGCGTCGGCGGGGGCGTCTCCTCGGAGGGCGGGTCGTCCGGAGGCGTCACCGGCGTCGAGGGCCCATCGCCCGGCGTCACGGCGTCCTGCCCCTGCTTCGGCGTGGAGGCGCCGGGACCGCACGCCACGAGACACGCCGCCATCCAACCCACGGGCCACCACCGTCGCCACGCCATCCCACCCCTCCGCCGCAGACGTCCTCGCGACGAGATGGAGACGAGGGCGAGACAGGCGCCAGGGAAGGCCCCGCACCCCCAGGGCCGCCTGCCTGCCCGGGGGGGCCGGTCGGTGTTCACTGGCGAACACCGGCCTCATCCCCCAGGCCACTACCAGGGCACTTCGGCGCCCTCGTAGTCGAAGAACCGGCCGGAGTGCTCCAGCGAGATGCTGTCGATGACCCTCAGCATCCCGCGCACGGACTCCTCCGGCGGCAGCGGCGCGTCCTGCCCGCCCATGTCCGTCTGCACCCAACCCGGATGCAGCAGCACGCACGCCAGCCCCTCGCGGCGCAGGTCGTTGGACATGGAGCGCACGCCCATGTTCAGCGCGGCCTTGGACATGCGGTAGGCGTACGCGCCGCCCTCCGTGTTGCTGGAGAGCGACCCCATGCGCGACGTGACGTGCGCCACCTTGCGCCCCGCTCCTGTCCGCAGCGCGGGCAGCAGCGCGGAGGTGATGCGCAGCGGCCCGAGCGCGTTCACCTCGAAGGTGCGGGCCAGGTCCTCGAAGTCCAGCTCGTGCAGCCCCACCCACAGGCCGGACACGCCCGCGTTGTTGATGAGCACGTCCACCGGCTCACGGGAGACGCGCTCCGCGAACGCCTGGACGCTCTCCGCGCGGGTGACGTCCAGCGGGTGGATCCTCAGGCGGTTGCCGGCTTCCAGCAGCAGCGGCTCCAGCCGGCGCGCAAGCTCCGGGGCCCGCACGCCGGCGTCCACGGTTTCCCCCCGTCGCAGCAGTTGCTGCACGAATTCGAAACCGATGCCACGGCTGGCTCCCGTGATGACATAGCGCATGCCTTTATTAACGCGCCGGGTGGCTCTCCTTGGCAAAGCTCTTGCCTTCGCACTAAGGCGCCCGGGGTTGCTCACATCAGGACAAGGGTAGGAGTTCAGACGTCATGACGGTCGCGGTCATTGGGGGAGGAATCACCGGCCTGGCCCTGGCGCATCGATTGCGGGCTCGCGGCACGGCTGCCGTGGTGCTGGAGTCGACTTCGCGCGTGGGCGGAAACGTGCAGACCCACGCACGCCCGGGCTACTTGCTGGAGGCCGGGCCCAACAGTTTCCTGGACCGGGAGCCCACGACCCGTGAACTGGCGGAGACGCTCGGTGTGTCTTCACGCATACGTCCTGCGGATGCGGCGGCAAAAAACCGTTATGTATACACCCGCGGCGCGCTGAGGGCCCTCCCCGCGTCGCCGCCGGCCTTCCTGAAATCCGACATCCTCCCCCTCGCGTCCCGCCTGCGGGTGGTGGGGGAGCTGTTCAGCCGGCGCAACCCTACGGGTTCGGATGAATCCCTGGCCCAGCTGGGTCGGCGCCACCTGGGACGCGAGGCGACCGCCGTCCTGCTGGACGCGATGCAGACGGGCACCTACGCGGGGGACCCGGAGCAGCTGAGCGCGGAGGCCACCTTCCCGCAGCTCGTGAAGTTCGAGCGGGAGCACCGCAGCCTCATCCTGGGCGCCATCCGGGCGCAGCGCGCGGCGCGACAGGCGAAGGCCGCGGGCGCGGCGGAGGCGGGCCCCGGGCTCACCGGGCAGCTGAGCACGTTCGACGGCGGCCTGGGCGTGCTGGTGGACGCGCTGGCGAA
>NZ_JBKGHJ010000414.1:0-7575 GCF_046520365.1 Corallococcus sp. 4LFB | reverse complement strand
CGCGTGGCCGGAGCCGCGCGTCTTCCCGGCCGGGGAGCGCGCGTTCCTGGAGGCGCTGGCGCACCAGTGCGCGCAGGCGCTGGAGCGGGCCGCGCTCTACGAAGCGCTGCGCGAGCGCACGGAGCGGCTGCGGCAGGCGCTGGTGACCGGTGACATGGGCACCTGGCGGCTGGACCTGGTGCGGGGCCGGGAGCTGCGCGACGCGGCGCTCAACCACATGCTGGGCCTTCCGGCCGTGGACTCGGTGGTGCCGGTGGGGGACATGCTGGAGCGGCTGCATCCGGAGGACCGGCCGCACGTGGAGGCGGAGTTCCACCGCTACCAGCGCGAGGCGCCGGGCTTCTTCGAGCTGGAGTTCCGCGTCATGCGCCGCGACGGCGCGCGCTGGATGCACAGCGTGGGGCAGTCCTTCGCCGGGCCGGACGGCAAGGTGACGGAGCTCACCGGCGCGCTGGCGGACGTCACCCGGCGCAAGGAGGCCGAGGAGCGGCTGCAGCTGCTGCTGGACGCCAGCCGCGTGCTGGCGCTGCGCCTGGACGACGTGGAGGAGGCGCTGCCGCAGGTGGCGCGGCTGGTGGTGGACCACGTGGCCACCGGCTGCTGGTGGACCTGGCCGCGCCGGACGGCACCCTGCGGCGGGTGACGGCGGCCCACCGCGTGGCCCGTCATGACGCGCGGCTGAAGGAGGCCCTGGGCGGGACGGACCGGGGGCCCGCGCACCCGGCGCTCCAGTGCTTCCGCTCCGGGGAGGTCTGCTTCGTGTCGCGCCTGGACTTCAAGCGCTGCGACGCCGTCTCCACGAGCGACGCGCACCGGGCGCTGGTGGACAGCCTGGAGCCCACGTCGGTGCTGTCGGTGCCGCTGCGCGCGCGGGGCCGCACGCTGGGCGTCATCACGCTGTTCACCGCGGACCCGCAGCGCACGCTGGTGGCCGCGGACGTGACGATGGCGGAGGAGCTGGCGCTGCGCGTGAGCGTGGCGCTGGAGAACGCGCGCCTGTTCCACGACGCCCAGTCCGCGGTGCGGCTGCGCGACGAGTTCCTCTCCGTGGCGAGCCACGAGCTGAAGACGCCGCTCACCAGCCTCATCCTCCAGCACAACCTCATTGGCCGGGCGCTGGAGACCGCGGGCGCGCAGGGGCCCGTCATCGGGAAGCTCAACACCGCGCAGCGGCAGGTGCTCCGGCTGACGGCGCTGGTGGACAACCTGCTGGACGTGAGCCGGCTGTCCCTGGGCAAGCTGGCGCTGGAGCGCGCGGAGGTGGACCTGGTGCAGCTGACGCGCGACGCGGTGGAGCGGCTGGAGGACGTGTTCGCCCAGGCGCGGTGTCCGCTGAGGCTGGAGCTGCCGCGCACGCTGACGGGCCAGTGGGACTCGCTGCGGCTGGAGCAGGTGCTGGTGAACCTGCTCACCAACGCGGCGAAGTACGGCGCGGGCCACCCGGTGACGGTGCGCGCGGGCGTGGATGCCAGCGACGAGGTCTGGCTGGAGGTGCGCGACGAGGGCATCGGCATCGAAGCGGACGCGCTGCCGCGCCTCTTCGGCCGCTTCGAGCGCGCCGTGAGCGAGCGGCACTACGGCGGCCTGGGGCTGGGGCTCTACATCAGCCGCCAGATTGTGGAGGCGCTGGGCGGCCGCATCGAAGTGGACAGCCAGCCGGGGCAGGGCGCCACCTTCACGCTGCGGCTGCCCCGGGACCTGGCCTTCAGTGCCGCGGCCCCTTGAGCGGGGGCCCCTCCTGGAAGAGGAGCGGGCCGTGGAGGCCCTGCATCTTGCGGAGCAGGGCCTCGGCGGCCGGCGTGGCCTCGACGCGCGGCACGGGCATGGGCGGCGCGTCCTAGAAGAAGCCCATGGGCTTCGGGTCGTAGCTGACGAGCAGGTTCTTCGTCTGCTGGTAGTGATTGAGCATCATCTTGTGCGTCTCGCGGCCGATGCCGGACTGCTTGTAGCCGCCGAACGCCGCGTGCGCGGGGTACAGGTGGTAGCAGTTCACCCAGACGCGGCCCGCCTGGATGCCGCGGCCCATGCGGTACGCGGTGTTCTGGTCACGCGTCCACACGCCGGCGCCCAGGCCGTAGAGCGTGTCATTGGCCAGCGCGAGCGCGTCCTCGGCGTCCTTGAACCTCGCCACCGCGACGACGGGGCCGAAGATTTCTTCCTGGAACACGCGCATCCTGTTGGTGCCTTCGAAGATGGTGGGCTCCACGTAGTAGCCCTCCGCCAGCGCGCCCGGGAGCGCCTTGCGCCCGCCGCCGGTGAGCACCTTCGCGCCCTCCTTCCTGCCGATGTCCAGGTAGGAGAGGATCTTCTCCAGCTGGTCGTTGGAGGCCTGCGCGCCAAGCTGCGTGGAGGTGTCCAGCGGGTTGCCCTGCACGATGCGCTTCGTGCGCTCCACGGCCCTGGCCATGAACTCGTCGTAGAAGCGCTCGGCGACGAGCGAGCGGGACGGGCAGGTGCAGACCTCGCCCTGGTTGAGGGCGAACATGGCGAAGCCCTCCAGCGCCTTCTGGGCGAAGTCGTCGTCCCTGGCGAAGACGTCCTCGAAGAAGATGTTGGGGGACTTGCCGCCCAGCTCCAGGGTGACGGGGATGAGGTTCTCGGAGGCGTACTGCATGATGAGGCGGCCGGTGGTCGTCTCACCCGTGAAGGCAATCTTCGCGATGCGCTTGTTGCTGGCCAGCGGCTTGCCGGCCTCGATGCCGAAGCCGTTCACGATGTTGAGCACGCCGGGGGGCAAGAGGTCGCCCACCAGCTCCGCGAACTTGAGGACGGTGACGGGGGTCTGCTCCGCGGGCTTGAGGACGACGCAGTTGCCGGCGGCGAGCGCGGGGGCCAGCTTCCACGCGGCCATGAGCAGCGGGAAGTTCCACGGGATGATCTGCCCCACGACGCCCAGCGGCTCGGTGAAGTGGTAGGCGACGGTGTTGTCATCCAGCTGGCTGAGCGAGCCTTCCTGCGCGCGGATGCAGCCGGCGAAGTAGCGGAAGTGGTCGATGGCGAGCGGCAGGTCCGCGGCGAGCGTCTCCCGGACGGGCTTGCCGTTGTCCCACGTCTCGGAGACGGCGAGCATCTCCAGGTGCTGCTCCATGCGGTCGGCGATTTTCAGCAGGATGTTGGCGCGCTCGCCGGCGGCCGTCCTGCCCCACGCGTCCTTCGCCTTGTGCGCGGCGTCGAGCGCCTTCTCGATGTCCTCGGCCGTGGAGCGGGGAATCTCGCAGAAGGGGCGGCCGGTGACGGGGCTGATGTTCTCGAAGTACTGGCCCTTCACGGGCGGGACGAACTCACCGCCGATGTAGTTGCCGTAGCGGCTCCTGTACTCGACCTTGCTGCCCTTCTGACCCGGAGCTTCATAGACCTTCGACATGGGGGACTCCCTGCGTTGGGTTTTGACGCGCACGTGCGGGGGCTTGACGCGGCACGGACGATAGACAGGTGCTGCTCCGCGTCATGTGCAGGGAGGGGGATGTAGATGTTTGTTAATGGTTGTTCCCTGAATCGGGTGCCGAAAAGGCATACACAGTCTGCTTTGGCGGGCGTGCCAGCACCCGGGTGAGATGCGAGCGAGCGGGCAGTGTGCCCTTGCTGCCGCCCGTCGTGTCCTCCACCTCAAGAAGGTGGGGGCATGGCATGCAAATCTTTCGAGACCGCTTCGACGCCGGCCGTGCGTTGGGGCAGCGGCTCCGCGTCCTGCTTGGTGGAGGCGGAGACCTGGTGGTGCTGGCGCTGCCGCGCGGCGGCGTGCCCGTGGGCTTCGAGGTGGCGCGGATGCTCGGGGTGCCGCTGGACGTGTTCGTGGTGCGCAAGCTGGGCACGCCCGGGCATGAGGAGCTGGCCATGGGGGCCATCGCCACGGGCGGCGTCACGGTCCTCAACGAGGGCATCGTGCGCAGGCTGGGGATTGCCCGGGCGGCCATCGCGGCGGCCGTGGAGCGGGAGGCGCGGGAGCTGGCGCGGCGGGAACAGCTCTTCCGCGACGGCAGGCCTCCGGCGCGCGTCGAGGGGCGGACGGTGGTCCTGGTGGATGACGGGCTGGCCACGGGCTCCACCATGCGGGCGGCGCTCCAGGCGCTTCGCCAGCAGGCGCCCGCGCGCGTCGTGGTGGGCGTCCCGGTGGGCGCGCCGGAGACGTGCGCGGCGCTCCAGGACGAAGCGGACGCGGTCGTCTGCGTCCACACCCCGCCGCGGTTCTTCGCGGTGGGCCAGTGGTACGAGGACTTCACGCAGACCACCGACGGCGAGGTGCGTGAGCTGCTGGCGCGCGCGGCGCACGGTGAGGGGTCTGCACCGGAGGCGCCATGAACGAGCGACGGGTGTCGGAGCACGCGGTGCGGCTGGAGGCGGAGCCCGGCGTATGGCTGGAAGGAACGCTGAGCGTGCCGGAGCGCGTTTCGGGCGTGGTGCTGTTCGCGCACGGCAGCGGCAGCAGCCGCTTCAGCCCGCGCAACCGGTACGTGGCGGAAGTGCTCGAGCAGGCGGGGCTGGCGACCCTGCTCATGGACCTGCTCACGCCGGGAGAGGAGGAAGCCGAGCGGTGGACGCGGCACCTGCGCTTCGACATCGAGCTGCTGGCGCGACGGCTCCAGGGGGCGGTGCGGTGGCTGATGCAGGTGCCAGGGCTGGAGCGCCAGCCGCTGGGGTTGATTGGGTCGAGCACCGGCGCGGGGGCCGCGCTGGTGGCCGCGGGGCGCGCGCCCGAGGGCATTCAAGCGGTGGTGTCCCGGGGCGGCCGTCCGGACCTGGCGGGCGCCGTGCTGCCGGCGGTGCGGGCGCCGACGCTGCTCATCGTGGGTGGGGATGACACGCAGGTCATCGCGCTCAACTGTCAGGCGTTGGAGGCGCTGCGCACGCACAAGCAACTGGAGATCGTCCCCGGGGCGACCCACCTGTTCGAGGAGCCGGGGACGCTCGAGCAGGCGGCGCTGCTGGCCCGGGACTGGTTCCTCCAGCACCTGGCCACGGCCGCGCGGGAGCGCCCGTCCACCGAGGTCCCGCCATGAGCCCGGACCTCGTGGTGGTGGGAGGCGTGGCCACGGACTACCTCGTGCGAGGCAGGTCGCTGCCGGAGCCGGGAGGCAGCGCCCAGGGCGACGTCTTCCAGGAAGCGCTCGGAGGAAAGGGAGCCAACGGCGCCGTGGCCGCCGTGAGGTTGGGGGCGCGAGTCGCGTTGGTGGCGCGGGTGGGGACGGATGGGCGTGGCCTGACGCAGGTGGCGTGGCTGGCGCAGGAGGGCGTGGCGCTGGAGTCGGTGCTGCCCGCGCCGGAGGAGCCCTCCGGCGCGGTGCTGGTGATGGTGGATGGAAGCGGGAGGAAGCAGACCTTCTCCGCGCCGGGCGCCAATCACAGACTGTCCATCCGGGATGTGTTGCGGAGCGCGGAGTCCATTGCCACCGCGCGGGTGTTGCTCGTGCAGTTGGAGGTGCCGCTGGACGCGGTCCAGGCGGCGGTCCGTCTGGCGCGTGCCGCGGGTGTCCGGGTGGTGTTGGATCCCGCGCCGGCCGTGCCGTTGCCGGAGGTGTTGCTGGAGGACGTGCACGTGCTCCGGCCCAACGCCTCCGAGGCCCGGACGCTGACGGGCATCCGGGTGCATGACCGCGCTTCCGCGCGGCGAGCCGCCATCAATCTGCTGATGCGAGGCGTGGGGGCGGCCATCATCGCGGCGCCGGGGGGCAGCCTCCTGGTGTCACGGGAGGAGGAGGCGTGGCTGCCGCACCTGCCGGTGGACACGGTGGATACCACCGGAGCGGGGGATGCCTTCTGCGCGGCGCTCTGTGTCGCCCTGGCGGAGTCCCAGCCGCTCCTCACCGCCGCGCGCTTCGCGCACGCCGCCGCGGCCATCGCGACGACGCGGCTGGGAGCGCAGGCGGGGCTGCCGTATCGGGATGAAGTGGAAGGCCTGCTCGCGGACGTGAAGCCCGACGTCCAGCCCGCACCGTCGTAGCGAAGACCTCCGGGAGACATGCTCCAGCGGCGGATCCGCGAGGAGAACGGCATCGCCTCGGAACCGCGTCCCCACCGCACGCAGCCGCGTTCCGCCAGCAGCCGCGAAAGTCCCGCCATCCGCGCAGGCCGCTTCATCCCAGGCCGATTTGTCGGCGTCCCGACACAGTTGGATCCGTACGTTCCTCTAGCGCCGCAGCGTCTTCCCGGCACCCGCAGGGAGAGTCGCAATCTCGGCTTTCTTCGAGAGCGAACGACATGTTTTCCAGCGTGGATGTTCATGTCGCTGCGCACTGGAAACCCGCACGGCGTGCTGTCATCTTGAAGGGACTGCGCGGCGCGGCAGGAAGGTTGACGGTGGGTGGGCGGAAAACGCCCAAGGTCTTCTGGACCCAACGTATTGGGATGTGCAGGGCGGAAAACGTTTCCGTCTCGGGGCTGTAAAAACTCCCCGAAATCGAGGGGTGTCTGCTGATGAGCTGGGACCCAGGACGCATCCGAGTGTCGCAAAAGCGAAGCGGATCAACCGGTTGGCGTGGCCGTCCGCGCGAACCGGAAAGCCCCGGCTCCTGGCACAGGGCTCGCATCGGCCGCTGACGCTGTTCCACCCCCGCATCGCCTTCCCCAGGTTCCGGTCCCTCGTGCTCGCCCCGTCGCCTCTCCTCTGCTCCTGCGGTCAGCTCCACTCGAACGCGGAGGCGTGTCCCACGCTGATGCGCGGGCTCGACCTCAACGGCGGGACGATGCTCTACGCCGGCACGCCGCCGCCGGGACCGGCTTCCGCGCTGCAGCCCGCCACGCCCTCGCCCATGTCGTCTCCCACGCCCGTGGTGCCCTCCCTCGTGGGCCAGGAGTTCGGCCGCTTCCGCGTCGTGCGCGAGCTGGGGCGCGGCGGCATGGGCACCGTGTTCCTCGCGGAGCACACGCTCATCCAGAAGCGCGTGGCCATCAAGGTGCTCCACGCGCACCTGGCCCAGGCCCCGGAGCTCGTCGCGCGCTTCCTCTCCGAGGCCCGCACGCTCACGCTGGTGCAGCACGAGAACGTCGTCACCCTCTACGACCTGGACTCGCGCGACGGGCGCCCGTACCTCGTCATGGAGTACCTGGAGGGGGACAGCCTGGCCAGCTTCGCCCGCGGCCCCATGGCCCCGGCGCTGGTGGTGGACCTGATGACGCAGGTGTGTGACGCCCTGGGCGCCGCGCACGCGCACGGCATCGTCCACCGCGACCTGAAGCCCGCCAACGTCTTCCTCGTCCCCAGCCCCAGCGGCAAGCAGCGCGTGAAGCTGCTCGACTTCGGCATCGCCAAGCTGCTGTCCCGCCCCGCCGGGGAGATGACCACGGAGGTCGGCGTCCTGCTGGGCACGCCGGAGTTCATGGCCCCCGAGCAGTGCGGCGACGGGCTCGTGGACGCGCGCAGCGACCTCTACGCGGCCGGCGTGCTCGCGTACCTGCTGCTCACCGGCCAGGTGCCCTTCTACGGCCGCACCGCCGCCGAAATCCTGGTGGGCCACCTGCAGAAGGAGCCCGTCCCGCCGCACGAGGTGAACCCCGCCGTGCCGGAGGCCCTGTCGCGCGTCCTGCTGCGCGCGCTGGCCAAGCGGCCCGAACACCGCTTCGCCTCCGCCGCGGAGCTGC
>NZ_JBKGHJ010000413.1:0-7584 GCF_046520365.1 Corallococcus sp. 4LFB | reverse complement strand
CGCCGCGCGCACCGCCCTGGCGGAGGCGCGCAGCGTGGCGCGCACGCAGGGGCTGGAGGCGGAGGTCCTGGGCGTGCCGGACGTGGAGGCGATGCTGGCGGAATTGCGCGTGGCCCGCGCGGGCGCCTGGCGCTACACGGCCTCCACCGCCGTCGCGGAGGCCGTGGCCCGCTGGTGGCGCACGGCCCGGTGGCTGGTGTTGCCGCTCATCAACCTGCCCCTGCTCGCGCTCCTGGGGCACGTGGGCTACCGCGTCGTGCGCGGCTACGTCGAAGGCCCCCTGTTGCCGCTGGAGTACTTCCTCAACGCGGGGGCCTTCTTCGGACTGCTCGCGGGCGCCGGAGCGCTGCTCGCGTCAGCGAGTCTCGTCGGAGCCGCTCGCCATGCGGGCCGGGCGGGCCGGAGCCGCTTTGTCGAGGCCCTCGCCGCCCTGGGCGGGAGGCTGGGAGAGGCCGTCGATGATGGCCTTGGCACCGGGCGGCAGGCCGCGCGACGCATCCTTGAGCGGATTCGCGCTGGCGGGTGACATGGACATCACGGCCTGGCCCGGCATGTGGACGCCGCCGTTGGAGGCCATCATCGGCTGCGCGGGGTCCTTGCACAGCGGCGCCGACACCAGCGTCTCACGCACCGGGTCCCCATAGCCCGCGATGCGCGCGGGCACGGAGGGGTTGTTCCACCCGGAGCCCTGCTCCCTGGCGACCTTGAAGTGCAGGTGCGCGCCGCACGCCCAGCCCGTCGCGCCGGAGAAGCCGATGAGCTGGCCCTCCTTCACGCGCTCACCGGCCTTCACCACCACGGCGCTGAAGTGCAGGTACTGCGTCTCCAGCCCGTCGCCGTGCGAGATGACGACGTAGTTGGCCAGCGGCGCGAACTGCTCGCCGCATCCGCCCTGCCGGCTGTCACCGCGCGCCATGCGCACGACGCCGTCGTGCGACGCCACGATGGGCGTGCCTTCCGGCATGCGGAAGTCCCACGCGAACGTGTCGTTGTGCTGGTGGCTGCCCGTCTCATGTCCCTGGCTCACCGTATAGATGCGGCCACAGGCGAACGGGACGCCCACCTCGGGCAGGTTCGCGACCGCCTGAGCGGAGGGAGGGACAGCGGGAGCCGAAGCAAGGAGGGAGCCGACGAGAAGAGCGGAGAGGTTCATATCGGGGCGGGCGGAGAACCGGTGCAAGGGCTTGCGCTATTTCCCTGGGATTTTCGCTCAGTCCCGAACGGATCACTAGCAGGCGAGCCACGCCCCGCCCCGTCTCAAGGGGGCGAGGCTTGACCACACTCCAGAGGAGAACCGGCTCGAAAGCGTCGGAGCGCCTGTCTGCCTGACTGCCCGGTTGGCAGACCTGACGCCTCGAAAGCCTCTCCACTCCAATCCCTTTCACCCATGCGGAGGTAAAGGCAGACGCCCGTCCGGCCGGATGCCCCACGGGCAGGCGTGGAACAGCTCCGCATTGGGATCAGCAGAAGCGTTCCGCCCCGCGTCAACAAAGTGACTGGTCACTTTTTAAGTGACCGGTTATCCTCCCGGCATGCCCCCGAAGTCCGCTCCCAGGAAGGCGCAGGCCGCGGTCCCGGTGCGCCGCACGCAGGCGGAGCGCCGTGAGACGACGCGCCGCAAGCTGCTGGACGCCACCATCGAGGCGCTGGTGGAGCAGGGCTACGCGCGGCTGACGACGGTGGAGGTGGCGAAGCGGGCGGGGGTGTCGCAGGGGGCGCTGTTCACGCACTTCGAGACGAAGGAGGAGCTGCTCGCGGTGGCGGTGGAGCACCTCTTCCCGCGCATCATCCAGGACTTCCTCGCGGGCGTGGGTGCGCGCCCGTCCGGGAAGGACCGGGTGGGGGCGGCGGTGGACATGCTGTGGGCCGCCTACCAGCGGCCGGAGCTGCAGGCCGCCGTCGAGCTGTACGTCGCGGCGCGCACCGTCCCGGAGCTGCAGAGGGCGCTGGCGGCGGTGGACGGCCCGCACCGCCAGAACCTGCACCGCGTGGCGCGCGAGCTGTTCCCGGACGTGGCCGCCACGCACCCGGACTTCGACGACGTGGTGGAGCTGGCGCTGGACGCCGTGCAGGGCGCGGCGGTGGGCGGCGCGGCGCGTCCGGAAGACCCGGCGCACCGCCGCATGCTGGACACCCTGGCGCGCTTCATGCGCGTCGCCTTCGCACCCAGGGACTGATTCGCAGGAGGTCATCATGGACATGACGCACATCCCCGACCTCATCACCCCGGCCATCCCGGTGTTCGTCATCACCGTCATCGCCGAGGCCTTCTGGGTGAAGAAGCTGCGGCAGGAGCGCGGCGACACCGTCAAGGGCCACACGTGGAAGGACACGCTGGCCAGCCTCTCCATGGGCCTGGGCAACGTGGCGGTGGGCGTGTTCTGGAAGGGCGTGGCGTTCGCGGGCTACGCGGCGCTCTACCACCTGACGCCGCTGCGCCTGGGCCACGGGCTTTGGGCCTGGGTGCTGCTCTTCTTCCTGGAAGACCTCTGCTACTACGCCTTCCACCGCGTCCACCACGAGAGCCGCCTCTTCTGGGCGTCGCACGTGGTGCACCACTCCAGCCAGCACTACAACCTGTCCACGGCGCTGCGGCAGACGTGGACGCCCATGACGGGCTGGGTGTTCTGGGCGCCGCTGGCGCTCTTGGGCTTCTCCCCGGAGATGATCGTCACGCAGCAGGCGGTGAGCCTGCTGTACCAGTACTGGATCCACACGGAGGCCATTGACCGGCTGCCGCGCCCGGTGGAGTGGCTGTTCAACACGCCGTCCCACCACCGCGCGCACCACGCGTCCAACGCGGCCTACATCGACGTGAACTACGCGGGCATCCTCATCCTCTGGGACCGGCTCTTCGGCACGTTCGTCCCGGAGACCGAGCGCCCCATCTACGGGCTGACGAAGAACCTCACCACGCACAACCCGGTGCGCATCGCGTTCCACGAGTTCGCCGCCATCGCGAGGGACGCGGCCCGCCCGGGGCCGCTGAGCCAGCGGCTGGGCTACATCTTCCGCAACCCGGCGTGGAAGCCCAAGGGGGCGCCGCCGCCGGAAGCGCCCCCGCCAATGGAGGCCGCGCACCCGGCCCCGTGAGGTCCGCGCCTTCCGGGTGGAGGACAGCCCGGGGCGGGAACCGACGTCCAGGCAACGCGGCCCACGACATCCTTGCGTCCGCGCCGTGCGGGCCTTGCTACGGTGCGCCGCGACGGTTCTGGCGGGCGCCGCGCATGCGGCCGGCGCCCCTTGCAAGGGAGTCGGGACATGACGGAGCGCGAGTTGTGGGAGCGGTACCAGCGGCACCTGTGCGTCGTCCCCTCGGTGGGGCTCACGCTGGACATCTCCCGCATGAACTTCGGCGCGGACTTCCTGGACGGGATGCGCTCGCGCATGGACGCGGCGTTCCAGGCCATGGACGCGCTGGAGAAGGGCGCCATCGCCAACCCAGATGAGAAGCGCCGCGTGGGCCACTACTGGCTGCGCGCCCCGGAGCTGGCGCCGGAAGCCGAGCTGAAGAAGGCCATCACGGACATGCAGGCGCAGGTGGCCGCGTTCGCGAAGGACGTGCACGCGGGCAAGGTGAAGCCCGCCAAGGCGGCGAAGTTCACGCAGGTGCTGATTGTCGGCATCGGCGGGTCCGCGCTGGGCCCGCAGCTGGTGGCGGACGCGCTGGGCAGCGGCCGGGACGCGATGCAGGTGCACTTCCTGGACAACACGGACCCGGACGGGATGGACCGGGTGCTCAACGGCCTGGGCGAGCGGCTGGCGGAGACGCTCACCGTCGTCATCAGCAAGTCCGGCGGCACCAAGGAGACGCGCAACGGCATGCTGGAGGCGGAGGCCGCCTACACGAAGCGCGGCCTGGACTTCGGCGCGCACGCGGTGGCGGTGACGGGCGACGGCAGCGAGCTGGACACCTACGCGAAGGGCCACCAGTGGCTGCGCACCTTCCCCATGTGGGACTGGGTTGGCGGGCGCACGTCGGTGATGTCCGCGGTGGGGCTGCTGCCGGCGCGGCTGCAGGGGCTGGACGTGGACGGCTTCCTCGCGGGCGCGAGGGACATGGACGCGGCGACGCGCGTGCATGACGCGGCGGCGAACCCGGCGGCGCTGCTGGCGCTGATGTGGTTCCACGCGGGCGGCGGCAAGGGCCAGAAGGACATGGTCATCCTGCCGTACAAGGACCGGCTGATGCTGATGTCCAAGTACCTCCAGCAGCTGGTGATGGAGTCCTTGGGCAAGGAGCTGTCGCTGGACGGCCAGGTGGTGAACCAGGGCATCGCCGTCTACGGCAACAAGGGCTCCACGGATCAGCACGCGTACGTGCAGCAGCTGCGCGAGGGCGTGAACAACTTCTTCGTCACCTTCGTGGAGGTGCTGAAGGACCGGGATGGGAAGTCCCTGGCGGTGGAGGGGGAGAACACCAGCGGCGACTACCTGCTGGGGTTCCTCCTGGGCACGCGCCGGGCGCTGTTCGAGAAGGGCCGCGAGTCCATGACGCTCACCGTGCCGGACGTGAGCGCGCGCACGCTGGGCGCGCTGGTGGCGCTGTACGAGCGGGCGGTGGGCTTCTACGCGAGCCTCGTGAACATCAATGCCTATCACCAGCCGGGCGTGGAGGCGGGCAAGAAGGCCGCGGGGCGCGTGCTGGAGCTGCAGGGCAAGCTGCTCGCGAAGCTGAAGGCGGCGAAGGAGGAGGCGCGCTCGGCGGAGCAGCTGGCGCAGGACATCGGCGCGGCGGATGAAGTGGAGACGGTGTTCAAGCTGCTGCAGCACCTGTCCGCCAACGGCGACCACGGCGTGAAGCGCACGGGCGGCGCGCGTCCGGCGGAGGCCCGCTTCCAGGCTGGATGACAAATCATTGCCCGCCAGGGCAATGCCTGACGGTTCCAGGCGAAGGTTAGCCTGGACCGTCATGGGCCGAGCACACGCGGTGGGGCTGTGGCTGTGCGTCCTGGGCGGGATGGCGGCGTGCCCGGACGTGCACCGTCCGGGTGGCAAGCTGGACCGGGCGGCGCGCAAGGACACGTTGGAGCGCATCCACGAAACGGGATGTGACTCGGACGAATACGAGGAACTCTGTCCCGCTGGCACCGAGCCGACCGAGGAATGCATTGCTCAATGTGGTGGCCGATGACACGGCTTTGGCATGTCCCCCTGAGCCTGCTGGCCTGCCTCGTGATCCTGGCACCCGCGGTCTTCCTCCTCCAGAGCGTCCGAGAGGCTCGCGCCGCACCTGTCATGGAGCCAGAGGGTCTGGTCCCCATGCTGGACTACGACGCGCGGATGCGGCGGGCGACCTACCATCAAACCTGTTCGGAGCAGACCGAGTGTGAGGCCCCTCTCGTCTGCTTCCACGATGGCCGCTTCCGGAGCTACTGCTCGGATAGCGCCTGTACGACCGACAGCCAGTGTCCCGAGGACCAACGCTGCAGGACCGTCATTGCGCCCAGGACGGGAGGGGGTCTGATCAGGCTCTGCCTCCTCGTCGGCATCCGGCATGAAGGCCAGCGCTGCCTGAGGACTCCCTTTGACGTCACCGCCGCCTGTACGGAGGGTCTCGAGTGCCGGGGCAGAGATGGCTACTGCGCCCGTCCCTGTACTCCAGGCCAGCCCGAGTCGTGTCCAGAAGGCTTCTTCTGCGCGGACGTGAAGCCGACTCCCGCGTGTCTTCCCACCTGTGAGAAGCGCGGCTGTCCCCAGGGGGAGCGCTGCATCCCATTCAAGGAGGGCACTTCCATCTGCGCATCCATCTACGGACCGAATTGCCTGGATAGCCCCTGTCCTGATGGCCGTAAATGCGATGTGCTTTCGCACACGGAGTTCCCAGGCAAGGCATGGGCGGAGTGCATTCAGCGCTGCTCCGCCACGAACCCGACCTGTGGCGTGGGTCAGGTCTGCGACCGCTACCACTGCCTCCAAGCCTGTGACCCCAACGCGCCCAACCGCTGCGCCGAGGGCTACCACTGTGACCGGAGGAACGTGAAGCGCCCCTGGACCTGTCAGCCGGATTACTGGCGCGGCCCCTGACCGCCGCTGGACGCTCCGCCTGCCCCGAGCGCACGGGATGTAGCGGGCCCATGAAGGCTCCATCCTGAGGGTTCGCGTTCCCCCCAGGAGCCTCCCGATGGAACCGTCATCCGCCCTCCTGCTGACCCCGCCTCCGCCTCCGCGGGACGCCGAGGACCCCTGGCGCTTCGACGCGCTGGGCTGCGTGCGCAGCCGCGACGACGTCACCCTGGCCTCGCTCCCCCGCGCGCGCTACCGCTCCGCCCTGGAGATTGGCGGCGCCATCGGCCTGCTCACGGAGAAGCTCCAGGCCCGCTGTGACGCCCTGCTCTCCCTGGAGCCCTCCGAGTCCGCCCAGGCCCGCGCCATCCACCGCTGCCGCCACCTGCCGCACGTGCGCTTCCAGCGGATGGACGTGCCGCACGGCTCCCCGGAGCAGACCTTCGACCTCACCCTCGTGTCCGAGCGCGGCGCCTACTGGAACCTCCGCGAGCTGGCCCTCGCGCAGCAGCGCATCCTCGAACACCTGGAGCCCGGCGGGCACCTGGTCCTCGTGCACTGGACCGGCCAGACGCGCGACATGCGCCTGGACGGCCACGCCGTCCACGACGCCTTCCGGCAGCTCGCCCCGCGGCACCTGCGCCACCTGCGCGGCGAGATGGAGGGCACGTACCGCCTGGACGTCTTCGAACGCCTCTGAACGCCCCGCTGAATCCCCTCCCCCACCCGGCCCGTGCTGGCGGTAGAAGGGACGGCATGGAACTCGGAATCACGGGGAAGACGGCGCTCGTCACCGGCAGCAGCCGGGGCATCGGGAAGGCCATCGCCATGGTGCTGTCGCGCGAGGGCGCCCGGGTGTGCGTGTGCGCGCGCCGCCTGGAGCCGCTGGAGGTCCTCGCGAAGGAGCTGCGCTCCGAGGGCGCCCAGGTGGCCACCGTGGTCGCGGACGTGGCCACGCAGGAGGGCGCGTACTCGGCGGTGGACTCCGCGGTGCGCGCCTTCGGCTCGCTGGACATCCTGGTGAACAACGTGGGCGGCAGCGGCGGCGCGGGCGCCTTCGACGCGGCCAGCACCCAGCAGTGGAACGACGTCCTCCAGCGCAACCTGATGTCCGCCGTGTGGTGCAGCCAGCGCGCGCTGAACGGGATGCGCCAGCAAGGCGGCGGCAGCATCGTGCACATCAGCTCCATCTTCGGCCGCGAGTACGCCACCAGCGCGCCCTACAGCGCCGCCAAGGCGGGCCTCATCGCGCTCACCAAGGAGATGGCCGTGGACCTGGCGTCCCACCGCATCCGCGTCAACGCCGTGGCCCCGGGCTCCATCTTCTTCCCCGGCGGCAGCTGGGACCGGCGTCAGCAGCACGACCCGGAGGCGGTGGCCAAGGTGGTGCGCGAGCAGATTCCCTGGGGCCGCTTCGGCACCCCCGAGGAGGTGGCGGACGTGGTCGCCTTCCTGTGCTCGGAGCGGGCGAAGTGGGTGACGGGCTCCACCGTCCCCGTGGACGGCGGACAGGGCCGTGCCTACTAAGTAGGTCGCCAGAAGTTCTCTAACAAATCGCGGAGCCAGAAGCCCTCGGCG
>NZ_JBKGHJ010000412.1:0-7622 GCF_046520365.1 Corallococcus sp. 4LFB | reverse complement strand
GTGCCTTCCGCGCCAGTGCGCGGGCTTCGAAGCGAGGGGCGCGGCTTGTACCACCACCGCATCCGCGATCAACCATTTTGGTGGCGACCGTTTGCTGCTGTCCGCCCTGCGTTCCGAACTGCTTCGTTCGGATCCATTCGGGCGGGGCGCGGCTTCTACCTCTTCGCCGCGTTCGGGATCAACAACCTTCGTCGATCCTTTTCTTCCCCGTGCTGGCGTCCCGAGGGCCCTGGGGCCGGCGGCTCGCTGCGCGGAGGTCCAGTGTCTAACGCTTCGGTTCGGCGGCGTCAAACCCTTGTTGATCCGGGCCTGATCATTCGTCCCCAACCGCCGGGGATATGGGTACGCCGTTCCAAGGTGTGAACCCCCCGCTCCGGCTTTCTTCTTTCCCCCGTCACCTCCCCTGCTCCTCATCCAGCGGGGCGCGCCAGCGGGTTCCGAAGAGCCCGTCTCCGAGGGGAAAGGTGATGTTGAAGTTGTGGCGCCCCATCTTGCCCGGCTCGTGGTGCACCTGATGGTGCCTCCGGAGGAACGAGATGCCGGGCAGCCTGGCGCTCCAATGGTTGCTCGGCAGGTGCGTGGCGAAGTGGACCCATTCGTACGCGAGGTAGTAGCCGAGCGCCGTGGCGATGAAGAGCCAGCCCGCGTTGGGGGAAATCAGCAGGAAGCAGAGCGCTCCCAGCGGCGCGGCGATGGCTCCCAGGAAGAAGAGGAGCAGGACCGGCGGGAAGAGCACCATCTTGAAGTCCCGGGGGGACTCGTAGGTCATCGCCTCGTGGGTGAAGAAGCGGTGGTGCTGGGCGGTGTGCCGTTCGAAGACGAGCCCCAGTCCCCTGGTGCGGTGGTGCATCGGGCCCCGGTGGCCGAGGAACTCGACCGTGTTCGCGAGGGCGATGACCGCGGGGACCCCGAGCAGCTCCCAGAGGCGGGGGGCCTCCACCCGGCTCAGCGCCAGGGCGATTCCCCCCAGGCAGACGAGGCTGGTGAAGGCGAAGTGGGCCTGGCCCCGGTAGCCCGGCCCGATGCTCCGGGCCCGGTACTCCTCACGGAAGGCCTGGACCTGACGGGGGACGGGGCGCGTTTCCATGCGCTCGAGCGTAGCGCGCCCCTTCATCTCACCGTCAGCTAGGAGCGCTTCGTCCCCTTGCCTTCCGAGGGCTCTTCCTTCCGGCGTGCGAGCGACTTCTGAAGCTTCTTCATGCGGTCCAGGATGAGGGTCCGCTTCAGGCTGGAGAGGTGGTCCACGAAGACGTGGCCGTCCAGGTGGTCGATTTCGTGTTGGAGCACGTGCGCGAGCCGCCCTTCCGCCTCCAGCTCGTGCCACTGGGCCGTCTTGTCCTGGTAGCGGACCTTCACGCGCTCGACGCGGGGGCACTTCTCCCACACGTCCGGCACGGAGAGGCAGCCCTCCTCCAGCTTCACGCTCCCCTCCTTCGACAGCAGCTGGGGGTTCACGATCTCGAACTGGGTGCCGTCCTCCCGGCCAACGATGGCCACGCGCAGGGGGACTCCCACCTGGTTGGCCGCGATGCCGATGCCCTTGGCTTCCGCCATGGCCTCCGACATCTCCTGGAGGAGTGTTTCGAGCGCCGGGCCGAAGTCGGTCACGGGCTGCGTGGACGTGGTGAGAACCTTGTGGGGCCAGATGACGATGTCGCGAGCCATGCGCGCGACTCTGCCATGCGGTTTCCTCCATTGCTCGGCACTTTCCGCGCGCCGGCGCACCGTCCGGGCGGCCCCGAGCGCTCCGCCGGACGGGTCTGATAGACCGTCGACATGCACCCGCACTCCCAGCTCATCACCGACTTCTACTCGGCCTTCCAGCGGCGCGACGCGGACGGCATGGCCGCCTGCTACCACCCCGACGTGGAGTTCAACGACGCCGTGTTCCAGAACCTGCGCTACGCGGGCGTCACCTCCATGTGGCGCATGCTGCTGGAGCGCGGCAAGGACCTGGAGCTCGTCTTCAGCCAGGTCCAGGCCGATGACCGCACCGGCAGCGCCCACTGGGATGCGCGCTACACCTTCAGCCAGACGGGCCGGAAGGTGCTCAACCGCATCGACGCGACCTTCGAGTTCGCTGACGGGAAGATCCTCCGCCACACCGACCGGTTCCCCTTCTGGACCTGGTCACGGCAGGCGCTGGGGCCCGTGGGCTGGGCGCTCGGGTGGACGCCGCTCCTGCACAACAAGGTGCGCTCCCAGGGCGCCGCCGGGCTGCGCAAGTACATGAAGGAGCGCGGCATCGAGGGAGCTTGAGGGCGGAGCCCGAGGGCCCCTGATTCACTCCCTCACGTCGAGCGTCTTCAGCGTCACGGGCCCCCTGGGGCCCTGGCGCGACAGGGTTGCCTCGCAGCGCACCTGTCCCATCCAGTCCGTGAAGCGCAGTGACGCCGTGCCGTCCGCGTGCAGCCAGAGCGTCGCGTGGCCGTGGTTGCCCCGGTCCTGGCGCACGCCCGTCCACTCCGGGAAGCGCGGCCGGGATTCGAAGAAGCGGACCGGTGCCACCGGGGACTCCGGGGCATCCCTCCGCTCGGCGGGGAAGCCCCCGTGGCCCAGGCTGGCGCCGAGGAAGGGCAGGCCGGGTGCCCGGTCGTACAGCGCTCCGGCCTGGGCCCCTCCCCAGCACCAGAGGTCCACCCATTCGCGCTCCACGACCAGGGCCCGCAGGTCCTCCGTCACCAGGGGGGCCAGCTGTTTCGCGTCCGGCCCGTAGGGCGCGGCGTGGCTCAGCAGGATGTTCATGGCTCCGCGCCGGCGCCCCTCCGACAGGCGCTGCTCCAGCCATTGCAGCAGCGCGGGCTCGCGGTGGCGACCCGCTTCGAACCAGGCGGTGTCCAGGCCGATGAGCTGGAAGCGCTCCGCGGCGAGGCAGAAGTAGCTGCCCTCCTGCGGGTGACGGGGGCCGGCGCCCCGCCGCTCGTCCAGGTAGCGGAAGTAGGCGCCCGCTCCCGAGCGCATCTCCGGCGGCGCGTTCAGCGTCAAGAGCGCCGTGGTCCCGAGCAGCGGCTCCAGCGGCTGCGCCACATGCGCGTCGAACTCGCCCTGGCGGCCCGCGTAGAAGACGCCGCCCAGGTGCACCGCGCAGTCCAGGCGCTCGCCGCGCATCACCAGCTGCCGGGCGATGTACCGCGAGGCGTATTCGCCCGTGCCGAAGTCCGCGAAGAGCGCGACCTCCACCGGCTGTCCCGGCTCCGGCTCGCGCATGGGATAGACGAAGCGGCTCCTCGCGCCGAAGTGCCAGCGGAACGGGGCCTGCCGCGCCGCCGCGCCCTGCTCCAGCCAGACGGGGCCGCTGAACAACAGCCAGCCCCGCAGGTCCGCCTGGGGCTCGAAGCGCGTGCGCGTGGGGTCGATGGGGATCTCCTCCGTCCTCAGCGGGAAGGTGAAGTCCGCGGGCAGCCCTCCCGTCCCCTGCCGGGCGTGGCGCTCCGTCGCGTCCAGGCGCTCCTGGAGCTGGCCCGGGTCCGTGAAGAGCAGCTCGAGCTCGCGCAGCACCTCCACGAACGCGCCCACCGTGACCCTCGCGCCCAGGCCGCTCTCCGTCCAGCGCAGCACGTCCTCCGGCTCGCGCAGGAAGGCGGACTTGAGCGCCTCCAGCTCCTCCGGGCCCAGGAGGGGCAGGTCCGTGTCCTCCGGCGGCGGGGCTTCCGGCGCGTCCCGGCCTGTCGCGGGCGGCCGATAGCCGAGCGATTCGTAGAGCGGCTTCCACCTGCTTTCCATGCGTCCCCCTCGAGCTGGCGTCGGATGCCCAGGGACGCATTCTCCCAGGCATCCCCGACATTCCTGTTCACCTGGACACGCCGGGCGGGGGACCGGCGCGCAGGGCACTTCCCTCAGGGGCTGGGGGTGCCCGGGCCTTCCTTCCGGAAGGTGTAGAGCGTGTAGTACGAGCCGGTGGCGAAGCCGGGCAGCTTGAGCGGGTTGAACACGCTGAGGTTGGACAGCATGCCGCCCGCGAAGCCCGGCGGCACCTCCACCAGCTTCAGCGTGCCGCCCGCGAGCACGACGCCCGCCTGGGGCTGGTCGTTGCTCATGAGCGTGCACTCGCCCACCGCGGTGAAGGCGCCCACGGGCAGGAGGAAGCGCGCGTAGAACGGCACCTGCGTGCCCGGGGTGAAGGCCCGGTCCGTCAGCCGGAAGCAGGCCGTCGCCGAGCCCACCCGTTCGTGGTTGCCGTCGCCCGCGGGCACGTAGAGGCCCGCGCCCAGCTTCACGGTGGGGGCGAAGGGCGCCGCCGCGCACACCGCTTCATCCGGCGGCGTCGCGGCGTCCTCCTGCGAGCGAAAGGCATACACCCACTCGGTGCCGGATTGCAGCCGCACCGGGGCACCCGCCTGTCCTTGAGACATGTTCAAACCCATCCTTCAGGACCGCGGGGTTCGTGCTCCGGTCACTGCCAGGACAGCGCGTACTCCGTATCCACCGGGCCCGTCTGCCGGCCCTTCACCTGCACGCCCCGGGCGCCCAGCGCCTCGATGACCGCCTGGAGCACGCCTTCATGGTACGCGGGCGGCATGAAGTCCCGCTTCATCAGGAGCTTGCCCGCGCGGTCGCTGGACCACTCCACGCTGCGGTCGCCGTAGCTCACCGCCGCGCGGTAGCCCGTGGGCAGGTTCGTCACCAGCCGCTTGGGGCTGTCTCCCGCGAGGAGCAGCAGCGTCTTGCCCGCCGCCGACGACAGGAAGTCCGTGGTGGCCTGCGTGCCCATCTTGCGCAACATCGCGTCGAAGCCGCCCAGCTGCGGCCCCATCAGCTGCGCTCCCGTGAAGGACAGCTTCAGGAAGCCCGACACCGGGTAGTTGAAGAAGTCCACGAACTTCTTCTCCGGCACCACCGCCAGGCACTTCTCCACCGCGGCGTCGCCGCCGAGGATGCGCACCGCGTTCAGCGCGCCGTTGAAGAACATGCCTCGGGCCGTGTCGTCGGGGGTCGCCAGGGCCAGGCGTTTCTCCAGGTCCTGCGCGATGGCCGGCTCCAAGCCGGATGCTTCCTTGCGCTGCTCACTCATAGAGGGGGAAATCTCCGGGGGGGAGGAGATGAACACCCGTGCGCGCTACAGCCGCACGAGCTGGGCCCCATAATGGACGTTGGCGCCCACGGCCGCCACCACCACCAGGTCCCCACTGCCGAGTGCCACACGACCCTGCTCCAGGTCCTCCGCCAGGAGAATCAACATCCCGGCCGCGGACGTGTTGCCAATCCGGTCCACGTTGCAGGCCACGGCCTCCTTCGGCAGGCCCGCGCGGTTCACGAACGCGTCCATCACCCGCTTGTTGGGCTGGTGGAAGTAGTAGCGCTTCACCTGCTCGCGCACGGCGGGGGTGAGCACCGCGTCCAGGCACTTCTGCATGTACTCCGGGTAGCTGCGCGCGACCTTGAAGCCGTCCACCACGAAGGCCATCTCCGACGGGCGCGTGCGACCCGGCTGGTAGGGCAGCTTCAGCATGCCGCCGCCCCGGCGCGACACCAGCTCCGCGTACGCGTTGCCGGAGAAGGAAGAGAGGATGCCCGGGCCGTCCTCCTCCCCCTGCTGCGTGCGCAGCACCACCGCGCCCGCGCCGTCCCCGAAGACATACATGGACAGGTAGGCATTGAGCGCCTTGGGGCGGCCCGGCGTGGGGGGCAGCTCGTCCGTGTAGACCTCCCGGTTGAGCAGCGGCGAGGTGAACGCCGAGGCCACCACCGCCACCGTGCGGAAGCGGCCGCCCTCCATCATCTTGCGCACCAGGTCCAGCACGTAGGGCGTGCCGCCGCAGCCGTCGTCCACCACCAGCGCGAAGGCGTCCTCGCGCAGGCCCAGCCGTTCGTGCAGCACCATGGCGTCGTGGTTGAAGTGCGGCGCGTCCGGGGTGCACGTCACCACGAACAGCGCGTCCAGCTCCTTCGGGTCCACGCCGCCGCGCGACAGCGCCTGGCGCAGGGACACCTCGCACATGTCCGTGTTCGTCGCCGGGTAGAAGCGCCCCTGCACGTCGTCCGGCGGCGGGATGGCGCGGCCCGTCTCATCGTCGAAGTCCCAGAGGAAGCGGCGCTCCTTGATGCCAATCTTCTCTTCGATGCGGGCGGCCGACCAACCGGGGATGGCCCTGGCGATCCGCTCGTTGGAGATGGTCCTCGTGGGGACGAAGGAACCGGCGCCCACGACACACACCCGTTCGGTCATTTCCATGGCCTCGCGTTTCACAGCCTCGCCGGACGGGATGGATTCCCTGGCACGCGTGCATAGAGCACGTTCCAGGCCACCTCCTAAACCCTTGGAAAGACGGAGTTCCTTCCTTTGGCTGCTTCATGCGTGAAGTACACGCGATGACTGAACAGCCCCTGAAGTGAGGAAAATCCGCAGGATGGGGAAGGATTCAAAAGTGAAGCAACCGAAGCGGAATGAACCGCACGCGGTGTGTCCATTCACTTTTGGTGAACACCGGAAGCGCTCACGGTGTCTTTCATCTGCTCAAGAAAGTCAACGGCCCGCGGTACCGCAAGACACCGCGCTCCCCCTGTCTTGCGTCATGCGGGCCCGATTGGATCTCCCGCGGCTGTCGATTGCCGCGGGGCCAGAGGGTTTCCCTCAGAACGGGATGTTGTCGTCGTCGCCGGGGGGCGGGATGTCGCCGTCGTCCGGCGGGTTGCCGCCGTAGCCGCCGTAACCCCCGCCCCGGCCTCCGCCACGCGCGGGGGGTTCACCGCCGCCACCACCCTCACCGCGCTGCCGGGCGATCTCCGTCTCGATGGCGGCCAGGAGCTGGCGCTCCTTGTCGTGCCACCGGGACTTGCTGGGGTCCGCCAGGGAGCGGCGCGCGCCGTTGGCGTAGAATTCCAGGTCCTGGAGGCTGGCGCCGTAGACGGGGGCGCCCTTGCTGCGGCCGTAGTTGGGGAGGAGCGTGCCGTCGCCGCCCCTCCTCCGCCACCGCCGGACGGGGCGCCCGAGGCCGCGGGGCGACGGTAGGCCGCCGGGGCCGCCGCGACGGGCGTGGCGCTCATGGACAGCTCACCCAGCTGCAGCGTGAAGCCTTCGTCGTTCCTGTACGCCGTGCCCACCCGGACCTGCTCCACCTGACCGTCGGGACGGCGGACCGCGACGGTGACTGGATATTGCTCGCTCATGGGGCCGGGATTCACACCTCCACGGGCCCCCTGTCAACCGAAGGAAGCAACGCGTGTCGGGCCCGAGGCACGCACGGCGGGCCGCCCCGGGCGACCCGCCACGCGGGGAGGCGCGCGGACGACGTCCTCCGTCAGGTCAGCGACACCATGCCGCCGCTGGAGCCCTTCTTGCGCAGCCAGGCCTTGGGCTTGGGCGGAGCGGCGGGCGCGGCCGGCTTCGCGGCTTCCTTCAGCGCCTGGCTGCCCGCGCGACCGCGAGGCAGCGTGACGTCCGGGACCGACTGCGGCCGGGCGCCATCCACCCACGCGTCCGGGCGGCGGTCCGTGCGGATGAGCAGGCGCAGCTTCTGGTAGTGCGCCGCGCAGTAGCCCTTGGTGCGGCTCTGGCGCTTGCACCCGATGACGGCGCAGGCCTGGTTGTCTTCCGCGGCGGCGGCCTTCGGCGGGCGGCCCGGGGACTTCGCGGCGGGCGCGGCTGTCTTCACGGGCGCGGCCCTGGTGGCCGGCGTCTTCGC
>NZ_JBKGHJ010000411.1:0-7655 GCF_046520365.1 Corallococcus sp. 4LFB | reverse complement strand
CTCCCGCCCACCCCGGGCTTGGACACCATGGGACCGAGGTCTAACGCAAGGCGCCATGAGCACACCCCGCTTCCCGCCGTCGCCCCGCCGCCCCGTGAGCACCCAGGGCCCGCTGCGAGTCATGCTGCTGGAGAACATCCACGCCTCGGCCCAGGAGATGCTGAAGGCGGAGGGCTTCGAGGTAGAGCGGCTGTCCGCCGCGCTCAAGCCGGCGGAGCTGGCGGAGCGGCTCAAGGGCGTGCACCTGTTGGGCATCCGCAGCAAGACGACGGTGCCGGAGGAGGCGCTGAAGTACGCGGACGACCTGCTGGCGATTGGCGCCTTCTGCATCGGCACCAACCAGGTGGATCTGCTCGCCTCCAGCGTGCACGGCGTGCCGGTGTTCAACGCGCCGTTCAGCAACACGCGCAGCGTGGCGGAGATGGTGCTGGCGGAGGTGGTGGTGCTGACGCGCCAGCTCTTCGACCGCAGCCGGGAGGTGCACGCGGGGCAGTGGCGCAAGGTGGCCACGGGCAGCCACGAGGTGCGCGGCAAGACGCTGGGCATCATCGGCTACGGGCACATCGGCTCGCAGCTGGGCGTGCTGGCGGAGTCCCTGGGCATGCGCGTCCTCTACTACGACGTGATGACGAAGCTGCCGCTGGGCAACTCGCGGTCGGTGCCCACGCTGAACGCGCTCTTGGCGGAGTCGGACTTCGTGACGCTGCACGTGCCGGCGCTGGCCTCCACGCACCTGATGATGGGCGCGGAGCAGCTGGCGGCGATGAAGCCGGGCGCGTGCCTCATCAACGCCAGCCGCGGCACGGTGGTGGACATCCCGGCGCTGGCGCGGGCGCTGCGCTCCAAGCACCTGGGCGGCGCGGCGGTGGACGTGTACCCGGAGGAGCCGGAGGGCAACTCGGACGGCTTCGTGACGGAGCTGCAGGGGCTGCCCAACGTGGTGCTCACGCCGCACATCGGCGGCTCCACGGAGGAGGCGCAGGCGTCCATTGGCAAGGAGGTGGCCACGTCGCTGCTCAAGTTCGTGAAGGGCGGCGCGACGACGGGCGCGGTGAACTTCCCCAACGTGGAGGCCCCCATCAACCCGGGCACCCACCGCATCATCAACGTGCACCGCAACACGCCGGGCGTGCTCCGCGACATCAACCGCATCGTGTCCGACCTCAACGCCAACATCCACGCGCAGGTGCTGAGCACGGACGCCAACGTGGGCTACCTGGTGATGGACCTGGACCAGGACGTGTCCCAACAGGTGTGCGAGGCCATCGCCGGGCTGGAGACGGACATCAAGACGCGCATCGTGTCCTGACGAGGCCGGCGGGCCCTTCTCCTGTCGCGAAAAAAGGGCCCGCGGGCGCATCGCTAGTTCTGCACGGTGAAGCGGATGACCAGGGGGATGCCGCCCAGCCCGGAGGCGTTGGTCCCACTGTAGGGACTGGCGCGCAGTGCGTGGGTGCCCACCGTGGCGGGCAGGGTCACCTGGTAGGGCGCGCCGTTGTCCGCGGAGACGGTGGTGTCCAGGTTGAATCGGACGCTGCCCACGACCGGGTCATAGGTGGTGGCCTGGATGACGGGCTGGGTGACGCCCAGGGCCGCCAGGTCGCTGAGGTCGATGACCCGGCCGTTCTCCAGCGGGGAGAACCCAGGCACGGGCTGCCCGGTGGCCGCGTCGACGAGCGAGAAGTCCTCCACCGACGTCACCACGCTGGGAAGGACAGGCGTGGTCGCGCTGATGGTGAGGGTGTCCCCGGAGAAGGTCCGGACCTCGAAGCCCGGGAACTGCTCGTGGTAGGTGCGCACCAGGTCCTGCAGCGTGCGCAGGGCGACGAGCTCGCCCAGGCGCACCGCGCTGTCGTGGTCGCTGCGCCAGTGCACCCCCGCGAAGAGCCGGGCCACGCCGATGTTCGAGGCCAGCTTGTCCAACTCGTCGAACATCATCAGCGGGCCGTCCGTGTAGGCCCCCACGGTGCCTCCATTCACGTTGGCCACCAGGGGATTGCGGATGGGGAAGTCCTTGTAGAACGCCTTGAGCATCGTCACGCCCGCGCCGATATAGGCGGAGTGGCCTGACCCGTAGGCGGGATGCAGGGGCGCCCCTTCCGGAAAGGCCTGGGGCAGCAGATAGGTCCCGCCTCCCGTGAGACCGCGCCGGTTGTTGAGCTGGGTGTTGTTGGTGAAGATGCGCGCCAGGACGGGGGACGACAGCAGGTCCGGATGGATGGGATAGGTCTGGCGGCCGAAGAACTGGTTGTCCACGTGGCCACCGAACTCCTCCGGGCGGAGCCGACGGTGGACCAACCACTTCTGATACCACCCGGCCCGCAGGGCCGTGTTCGTCACCAGCGCGGCCACGGACAAGGCATCGGAGTTGCCGAGCGTGACGAACGCCTCCTGCTTGGAATAAGCGAGGTAGGGGTTCAGCCCATCGGAAGCCAGGGGTGAGTTCTTCGGGTCAGGGTCGTAGGTACCATTGGCAAGGAAATCGCCCTGGCGAGCAATCACCAGGGCCGCGCTCAAGGTGGCCTGGATGGGATAATCCGTGTGGACGTATTCCGCCAGGGAGCGCGCATTGAAGATGTATTTCCTGTTCCCGGGAGCAGCGACATAGTCCTCCTCCCGGTCGATGAGTCCTCCATTCAAGGTAGGGACCTGTCCGTTCTGGATGTTCAACCACTCCGCGTATTGGCTCACCCGGTCGTCGCCGGAGCGGCGCTCCAGGAATCGCTGTTCAATGAACTGATGGCCCGTGGGCTCGTTGAACGCGGAGATGAAGGGACCCGAGCTGTAGGGAATCGGTTTGATGAGGAATTGGGAGATGAAGGGGCCGCGAAGGGCCGCCGCGAAGTCTCCTCGGAAGATGACGTCGGGCGTGACGTTCGCGGCCTCTGTCTTCGCCCCCCGGTACTGCCGCAGGCTGTCGAGTCGCTGGGCCGCCGTGGCGACGATGGGGATGGCCGTGTAGTTGAGGAAGGGAACGTCGCGAATGAGCGACATCCAGTACAGCTCCTCCATCTCCCCCGCTGTCTCCGCGCTGGCGTATTCAGGCGCGGGACGAAACGCCAGGCCCTGCGGGTCCGGTCCGACAAGGGTGAAGGAGTACGCCGCCTGGGGGTTGACCAGCTTGCGCGGTCCTCCGAGAGGGATGTTCTCGAAGTCCGCCGGCTGCCCGGAGACGAGCGCGTTCAGCAGGGCCTGGTACGCGGTGGGGTCCACGGCGCCAATCGCGTTGTGCGGCAGCCCCTTGGTGTAGCTGGCGAAGTGGGTGGGGTAGCGCTGCTCGTCTCCATTGTTCGGGTGCGCGGGCAGCGGCTGGTTGCGCTGGAAGTCCGCGGCCTCGATGCGGATCTGCCGTGCCAGGTCCGCACGCTGGGCATTGCCCACGGGGACCTGCGCCATTGCCATGGCAGAGAACAACAACCCAAACACCAGCGGGAGGGCGAAACGCTGCATTGTCATGGGAGCCTGTCGGGTCAGAGCGGGACGGTCGCGCCTCGGGACGAAGCGCATTCATTCACACGCCGAGCAATTGAACCCTTCGCCCCACGTAAGCCTTTTCACGGGGCGGGATGTGACAAGGAAGACAATCCCTACCACTCCCGACCCTTGAACCATCCTGCGCACAACAATACCTCGCGCACATCACAAGGCATTGGCGACCGCCCACGGGCTAAAACAAAGATTTCTCAGGCGTCCAGGATCTTGCCTGGATTCAGGATGCCGGCCGGATCCAGCGCGCGCTTGAGGGTGCGCAAGAGCTCCAGCTCCCCGGGCGCGCGCGTGTAGTCCAGGTAGTCCTTCTTGAGCAGGCCGATGCCGTGCTCGGCGGAGATGCTGCCGCCGTGCTTGCGCACCAGGTCGAACATGGCGTGGTCGGACTGCTTGGCGTGGGCGAAGAAGTCCGCCTTCTCCACCGCGTCCGGCTTCATCACGTTGACGTGCAGGTTGCCGTCGCCAATGTGGCCGAAGAGGCAGATCTCCCAGCCCGGGTAGCGGCTGGCGAAGACGGCGTCCAGCTCCGCGCAGAACGCCTCCAGGTTCGCCACCGGCAGGGAGATGTCGTTCTTGTGCAGCACGCCCGTGGCGGAGAGGCTCTCGCTGATGGACTCGCGCAGCGACCACAGCTCCTGCGCCTGCGCCGCGCCCTGCGCCTGGGTGCCGTCGGTGACCAGCCCCCGCTCGAAGAGGGAGCCCAGCCACGCCTCCACCGCCGCCGGGTCGCCGCCCTCGGACTCCAGGAGGACGTAGCAGCCGCTGGGCGCCTCGAAGGGCGAGCGCAGCTTGCGGTGGCGCTGCACGCGGGCCAGGCACCTGTCGGTGAAGAACTCGTAGGCGGAGAGCACCAGCGGCGCCTGGCGCGCGTCGCGGAACAGCCGCAGCACGGCGGCCACGTCCGGCACCGCGAAGAGGAAGACGTCCTGCTTGCCCGGCAGCCGGGTCAGCTTGAGCGTGGCCTCCGTGATGATGCCCAGCGTGCCCTCGCTGCCGATGAAGAGCTGGCGCAGGTCCACGCCGGTGTTGTTCTTCTCCAGCGCGCCGTTGAGCTCCAGCACCTGCCCCTGCGCCGTCACCACCTGCAAGCCCAGCACCCACTGCCGGGTGAGGCCGTAGCGGATGACCTTCACGCCGCCCGCGTTGGTGGCGATGTTGCCGCCCACCGTGCTGCTGCCCTTGGAGGCGAAGTCCACCGGCCACGTGAGCCCGTGCGGCGCGCAGTGCTGGTGCACGCCTTCCGTCACCGCGCCCGCCTGCACGCGCACCGTGTTGCCCAGCAGGTCCACGGGCTCCATGCGGCTCATCCGCTGGAGCGACAGCACCACCTCGCCATGCATGGCCACCGCCCCGCCCGCCAGGCCCGTGCGTCCGCCGGAGGGCACCACCGCGACGCGGTGCTGGTGGCACAGCGCGACGAAGCGGGCCACCTCGTCCGTGGTGCGGGGGAAGGCCACCGCGCCCGGCGCCGGGGCGTACACGCGCGTCCAGTCGCGGCCGTACTCCTGGAGCTCCGCGGGCTCCCGGGTGAGGAAGTCGGCGGGGAAGGACTCGGCGATGGCGCGGAGGAAGTCAGCGGGCAGCGCGGGGGTGGACATGGGTCCAAGGCGTATTGCACGCCCTGGGGCATGACAAGCCCGGTGGTACCCGGGCGCATGGCTCCCGACACCCTCCGTGCCGGGCCGGGGAGGGAGCGGACGGCCGTCCCGGGCTCGGAGCGCGGAAACGAGCCAAGGAAACGGGTGCCCTCCGTATACGGCTCGACGCCGCGCCCCCATCGCGGCCCTGCCCCTCCAAGGAACACCCCATGTCGTCGCTCCGCGCACTCGCCCTGCTGGCCACCCTGTCCCTTGCCCCGGCTTCAGCCCTGGCGGCGCCGGAGGAATCCGTTCCGGGGGTGAACTACGTCTTCACGACCGTGGATGCCTACACCACGGGCTATGGCCATTTCGTCATCACCGGAGTCCTTCAGGGGGAGAGCACGCCCCGCACCATCTACTTCGACGCCCCTGCGTACGACGTCTCGGAGGCGAACCGGTGTGACCGGCTGGCCCTGCTCGCCATGACCCGGCCCGGACGCTTCCAGTTCAGTTGGTTCAAGGAATACGGCGGCTACTACCCGACCTGCACGCTGACCCGTCAGTAGCTCCCGGCCGCCTCCATGGACACGCGGATGCGATTGATGCGGGCATGGGTGTGGCTCGCCCTGGGGCTCCAGCTGGGCTGCGGTGTGGGCGGCGGCCTGGGCCCCCGGGACCTGGACGGCGACGGCCATCCGGCGGAGCTGGACTGCGATGACGCGAACCCCACCGTGTGGCGGTCCGTCACGGGCTACGAGGACACGGACGGGGACGGTTTCGGTGAGGGGCCCCTCCGTCGCCTGCGTGGGAAGCACGACGAAGGGCCGGGCGTCACAGGGAGGCGACTGCGCGCCCCTGGACGCCACCCGCTGGCGCTCCGTGCCGGGCCTGTACCCGGACGCGGACGGAGACGGGGCCACGGGAGCGGGGCCGGTGAAGGGCTGCGTGGGGGCCACGCTCGCGGGCTACCGGGAGCAGCCGGCGGCACCGGACTGCGATGACGGGGACGCGGCGGTGTCGGCCCTGTCGGAAGCGTGGGCGGACACGGACCTGGACGGCGTGGGTGCGGGAGTGGCCATCGCGTGGTGCCCCAGCCGGGGGCGCCCGCCTCCCAAGGGGTACGTGCTCACCTCGGGTGACTGCGCGCCGGGGGACACCCGCTCCTGGCAACAGCTGCCCTTCACGCATCGGGACGCGGACGGGGACGGCTTCGCCGTGGAACAGCAAGGCACGGTGTGCGCGGGCGAGCACCTGCCCGCCGGCTACGACACCGTTTCCGCCCCGCAGGACTGCGATGACAGCAACGCGAATCGCACGGTCCGGGTCGAGCGCTGGTTGGATCCGGATGGAGACGGCTACGGCGACGGCGCATCGGTGCAGCGATGCGCGGGCCCGGGGGAGTCCGCGCCAGGAGAGACGTTCCGGGGCGGGGACTGCGCGCCGGGCGATGGGACCCGCTGGCGGAATCTGTCCTACGCCTCGCGGGACGGCGACGGCGACGGCCGCCTGTCTCCGGCCACGGGTCAGGTGTGCAGCGGCTTCTGGCTGCCTCAGGGTTACTCCCAGGAGGTGCGGAATGACGACTGCGACGACGGGAACAGTGCGCTGTTCCGCGCCTGGAGCGTCCACGCGGACGAGGACGGTGACGGCGTGGGCGTGGGAGAGGCGACCGCCATCTGTGGCGCGGCGACCGTCCCCACGGGCTACTCCACGCAAGCCACGGACTGCGCGCCCCAGGACTCCTCCCGGTGGCGGATGCTGGGCTTCACCTACCGCGACGCCGACGGCGACACGTACACCGTGGCCCAGGGCGGCGAGCTGTGCGCGGGCACGGCCCTGCCTTCGGGCTACGGCACCCAGCGGCTGTCGGGCGAGGACTGCGACGACACGAACGCCACCGCCTTCCGGAACGTGACGGCCTACGCGGACACGGACGGAGACGGCGTGGGCGCGGGAGCGCCGACGGTCCTCTGCACCAACGGACAGGTCCCCAGTTCCTGGTCCGCCAGCGGCACGGACTGCGACGCGCAGGACGCGACGCGCTGGCAGAACCTGTCCGCCGCCCATGCGGACCGAGACGGGGACGGCTTCACCGCCCCCATCCCCGTCCAGACCTTCTGCACGGGGAAGACGGTGCCCGCGCCCTACGCCTCCACGGCCGTGGGCAACGACTGCGACGACGCGGACGCCGACCGCTATCGGTGGACCTATCTCTACCGCGACCAGGACGCCGACGGCGTCGGGGCCACACCCCGGCAGATGACGTGCCTGGGCCAGGAGGTACTCGCCGGGTGGTCGCGGTACGGGGACGACGCGGATGACGGGAACGCCGCCATCCAGACGGACGAGGCCGCGGAGGAGGAGCTGAGCCTCATCCTGGACCTGTGAGCCCCCGAGCCATCGGACAGGAATGCCGTCCCCAGGGATGAGAAGGTGAGAGCCCCGCGGGGCCTCCCCTCAGCGGCGCACCGCAAACCGGTCCGACTGTCGGACCCGTTGGGACCACCGAGCTCGGGCCTCGCCCCCCCCGGTCTGCGGAGCATCGCGTGAACTGGTCCGACTGTCGGACCAGTTGGGACCACCGAG
>NZ_JBKGHJ010000410.1:0-7659 GCF_046520365.1 Corallococcus sp. 4LFB | reverse complement strand
GCCCGTCCCCACGTCCTCCTCACCTCTCGCGCGCTCTTGCCGAAGCTGCCTCACGGGCCTGAGTCCGCGCATCCGCTCGCGGCCACGGCTCAAAGCCGCGCCCCTGGTGCGGCGATGCTGCCCGTGGTGCTGGAGGAGCTGTCCCTGGAGGCGCTGCCCGCGCATGCGCCTCCTTCAGGCGCCCTGCCCCAAAGCCTCGCGTATATCGACTTCACCTCCGGCTCCACCGGCAGGCCCAAGGGGGTCGGCACGCCTCACGCCGCCGTGCTCCGCACCCTCTTCGGTGTCGACTACGCCCGCTTCGGCCCCGACGAGACGCTGCTGCTCATGGCACCTCTCGCCTTCGACGCCTCCACCCTCGAAGTCTGGGGCGCGCTGCTGCATGGCGCGAAGCTGGCCGTCTTCCCGGCCCACCCTCCGACGGATCCGCACGAGTTGGAGCGGATACTCGTCCGCCACGGCGTGACGACGCTGTGGCTCACCGCCGGCCTCTTCACGCAGGTGGTGGATTCACATCTGCCCGCGCTGCGCTCGCTGCGCCAGGTGCTCACTGGCGGCGATGTCGTCTCCGCACCCCATGTCCGCAAGGTGCTGGAGCAGTGGAGCCTCCCCGTCACCGCCGGCTATGGCCCCACGGAGACCACCGTCTTCGCCACCAGTCACCGCTTCACGCAGGCTTCGCAAGTAGGCGCCGCCGTTCCGCTGGGCCGCCCGCTGGGCAACACGCAGGTGTACGTGCTGGATGACTCCGGCCAGCCCGTTCCTCCGGGCGTGCAGGGTGAGCTCTACGTGGGAGGAGACGGCCTCGCTCGCGGCTACGTGGGCCAGCCCGCGCTCACCGCGGAGCGCTTCATCCCCGACCCGTTCTCCTCCACTCCAGGCGCCCGCCTCTACCGCACCGGCGACCTCGGCCGCTGGCGGGACGACGGCGTGCTGGAGTTCCTCGGCCGCGCGGATGCGCAGGTGAAGGTGCGCGGCTTCCGCATCGAGCTGGCCGAAATTGAAGCCGCGCTCCTGGCCCACTCCGACGTGCGCGAGGCCGTTGTCATCGCCCGCGAGGACGTGCCCGGCGACAAGCGCCTCGTCGCCTACGTCGTCGCTCCCGAATCCCTGGACGTCGCCGAGCTGCGCTCATTCCTCAAGCAGCGGCTGCCCGACTACATGGTGCCGTCCGTCCTGGGACGGCTGAACGCCCTGCCGCTCACCTCCAACGGCAAGGTGGACCGCAAGGCCCTGCCCCATCCCTCCACGTTCCAGACCCACGCCCGGACGCGCCCGCCTCGCACGGACACCGAGCGGCTGCTCGCCACGCTCTGGGAAGAGGTCCTCCAGACCGGCACCGTTGGAGCCGAGGACCACTTCTTCGACCTGGGCGGCAGCTCCCTGAGCGCCACGCAGGTCCTCTCGCGCATCCGGCGCGCGTTCCAGGCGGAGCTGTCCATCGCGGACTTCTTCGCGGCCCCCACCGTGGAAGCCATCGCGCGCCGCCTGGAGTCCCAGGGCCCGGTGCGCCCCGCCCTGTCGGTGCCCGCGCTCAAGCCGGTGCCTCGCGACGGCGACCTGCCCCTGTCCTTCGCCCAGCAGCGGCTGTGGTTCTTCTCGAAGCTGGAGCCCGAGAGCACCGCGTACAACCTGCCATTCGTCATGCGGCTCGAAGGGGCCCTCGACGTGCCCGCGCTCGCACGCGCCCTGCGTGACCTGCTCCAGCGCCATGAGGCCCTGCGCACCACCTTCCGTGAGCACCCATCCGGCGCAGTCCAGGTCATCGCTTCCGCTCCCACGCTGCCCGCGAGCTGGATGGACCTGAGCGCCCTGCCCGACGCCGAGCACGCACTCGACTCCGTCCTCGACGACGAGGCCCGGCACGTCTTCGACCTGGAAACCGGCCCGCTCTGGCGCGTCCTCGTGGTGCGCATGAGCGCGCGGCACCACCTGCTGCTGCTGACCATGCACCACGTCATCTCCGACGCTTGGTCCATGGGCGTGCTCCTCCAGGAGCTGACCACGCTGTATGCCGCCCACACCGAGGGCAGGGCTCCCGCGCTGAAGCCGCTGCCCGTGCAGTACGCGGACTTCTCCGTCTGGCAGCGGGGCTGGCTGCGCGACGAGGCGCTGGAGGCCCAGCTCGGCTGGTGGCGCGCGCAGCTCCACGGCGCACCGAAGGCGCTGGAGCTGCCCACGGATCGTCCCCGCCCCGCGGTGCAGACCTTCCGGGGCGCGGTGGTGCCCTTCCAGTTCCCACGCGAGCTGTCCGACGCGATGCAGGCGCTCTGCCGGAGCGAGGGCGTCACGCCCTCCATGGTGGTGCTGACCACGTTCCAGGTGCTGCTCTCGCGCTACAGCGGCCAGGAGGACCTCACCGTCGGCTCGCCCATCGCGGGCCGTCACCACGCGGAACTGGAGGGGCTCATCGGCTTCTTCGTCAACACGCTGGTGCTGCGCACGAAGCTGCACGGCGACCCGAGCTTCCGGGAGCTGCTGGCCCGCGTGCGCGACGTGGCCCTGGGCGCGTACGCGCACCAGGACGTGCCCTTCGAGAAGCTGGTGGAGGCCCTGCGGCCGGAGCGCGTCGCCGGCCGCGCTCCGCTCTTCCAGGTGATGCTCGCGTACCAGAACGCGCCCATGCCGCAGACGCTGACGACGGGCCTGCGCCTCCACCCGCTGGAGCCCCGGGGCGGCACGGCGAAGTTCGACCTCACCCTCGCCCTGAACGACACGGCCGACGGGCTGAAGGGCCTGCTCGAATACAACACCGACCTCTTCGACGCCGCGACCGCGAGCCGCATGGTGGGCCACCTGCGCACGCTGCTGTCCGGCGCCGTCCATGCACCGGAGCGCCGCGTCTCCGCGCTGCCCATGCTCACGGCCGAGGAGCGCGAACTGCTGCTGCACACCTGGAGCGAGCCCGGCGCCGCCACCGCGGAGGACGCATCCCTGCACGGACTCCTCCAGGCGCAGGCCCGGCTCCATCCGGACCTGGCCGCCCTCGAGCACGAAGGCGCCACGCTGACCTGGGCGGAGGCGCACCGGCGGGCCCGCGAGGTCCTCCTGGCGCTGCGCGGACGGGGCGTGGTGGCGCTGCCGCCCCCGCCGCCTCTCGTCCCCGTCCCGCGCACGGGCCCGCTGCCGCTGTCCTTCGCGCAGCAGCGGCTGTGGCTCATTGATCAGCTTGAACCGGGCAGCGCCGCCTACAACATCTTCCTGGCCCTGCGCGTGGAGGGTGCACTCGACGTGGCCGCCCTGGAGCAGGCCTTCGCCGCGCTCATCGCCCGCCATGACTCGCTGCGCACCGTCTTCGTCTCGAACGGCGGCGAGCCCGTCCAGGTCATCCTCCCCCCGGTCCCCTTCCGCCTGGAGCAGGTGGACCTGGGCGCGGTCTCCCGTGAAGCCCTGGAGCAACGGCTGCGCGAGGAGGCGCAGCGCCCATTCGACCTGGAGCGAGGGCCCCTGCTGCGCGTCTGCCTGCTGCGCCTGGGCGCCGGGGAGCACGTGCTGTGGCTGAACATGCACCACATCGTCTCCGACGGGTGGTCCATGGGCGTGCTCGTGCGGGAGCTGTCCGCGCTGTACGGCGCCCATGCGTCGGGCCAGCCGTCACCGCTGCGGCCGCTTCCCGTCCAGTACGTCGACTTCGCGGCGTGGCAGCGCGCGTGGCTGAAGGACGAGGTGCTGGAGCACCACCTCGCCTACTGGCGCCGTCAGCTCGCGGACGCGCCGCCGCTGCTGGAGCTGCCCACGGACAAGCCGCGCCCGCGCGTCCAGTCCCAGCGTGGCGCGCAGGTGCCCGTGCACCTGTCTGGAGCGCTGTCGGAGGCCCTCCAGGCGCTGTGCCAGCGCGAGCGCGCCACGCTCTTCATGGGCCTGGTGACGGCGTGGCAGGTGCTGCTCTCGCGCTACGCCGGCCAGGAGGACGTCCTCCTCGGCTCGCCCATCGCGGGCCGCACGCGCGAGGACACGGAGGGGCTCATCGGCTTCTTCGTCAACACGCTGGTCCTGCGCACGCACGTCGCCCCGAAGGCTCCCTTCCGCCAGTTGCTGGGGCAGGTGCGCGCCACCACGCTCGCCGCCTATGAGCACCAGGAGGCACCCTTCGAGAAGCTGGTGGAGGAGCTGCAGCCCCGGCGCAGCCTGAGCCACTCGCCGCTGTTCCAGGTGCTGCTCGCGCTGCAGAACGCTCCGACGCAGCCCCTGTCCCTGACGGGCGGATCCGCGCCGCTGCGGCTGCGGCCCCTGGAGCAGGGAGAGCAGACAACCCAGTTCGACCTCACCCTCGCCCTGGCGCAGACGCCGCAGGGCCTGCAGGGCGCGCTGAGCTACCGCACGGACCTGTTCGAAGCCTCCACCGCCGCCCGGATGGTGGAGCACCTGCGCACGCTGCTGGAGGCCGCGGTGGCGGAGCCGGACGAAGCCGTGGGCCGGCTGCCCCTGCTGACGGCCGACGAGCGTCAACACCTGCTGGTGACCTTGAACCAGACGCAGGCGGAGTACCCGCGCGACGCGACGATTCCGCGCCTCTTCGAAGCGCAGGCGAGGACCACGCCGGAGGCCGTCGCGGTCGTGAGCGGCGCGCAGCGGCTGACGTACCGGGAGCTGGAGGCAAGGGCGAATCAGCTGGCCCACCGGCTGCGCCAGCTGGGCGTGGGCCCGGAGTCGCGCGTGGGCCTGTGCGTCGAGCGCACGGCGGACGTGGTGGTGGGAACGCTGGGCATCCTCAAGGCGGGCGGCGCGTATGTGCCGCTGGATTCGCGCTACCCGAAGGAGCGCCTGGGCTGGCTGATGGAGGACGCGCAAGGCCCGGCCCTGGTGGCGCATTCGCACCTGCTGGCGTCCCTGCCCGCCTTCACGGCGCAGGCGGTGTGCCTGGACCGGGCAGCGGACCTCGACCGTGAACCCACGACGGCGCCCCCGGCGGAGGTGCACCCGGAGAACGTGGCGTATCTCATCTACACGTCGGGAAGCACGGGCCGTCCGAAGGGCGTGGCGGTGACGCACCGGAACGCCGCGGCCTTCCTCGCGTGGGCGACGGAGACGTTCACGGAGGAGGAGACGAAGGCGGTGCTCGCGGCGACGAGCCTCAACTTCGACCTGTCGGTCTTCGAGCTGTTCGCACCGCTGGTCCGGGGCGGCAGCGTGGTGGTGGTGCGCGACGCGCTGTCCCTCGCCGAAGCGAAGCCGGACGCCGAGGTCACGCTCATCAACACGGTGCCGTCGGCGATGGCGCAGCTGGTGCGGATGGGCGCGGTGCCGCCGTCCGTGCAGGTGGTGAACCTCGCGGGCGAAGCCCTGCCGGAGACGCTGGCGAAGGAGGTGTACGCCCTCCCCACGGTGCGCAAGCTGTACAACCTGTACGGTCCGTCGGAGGACACGACGTACTCGACGTGGTCGCGGGTGGAGCGCGAGGAGGTGCCGAACATCGGCCGGCCGCTGACGAACACGCGGGCGTATGTCCTGGACGCGAACCTGCAACCGGTGCCCATCGGCGTCGCGGGCGAGCTGTACCTGGCGGGAGAAGGCCAGGCACGCGGCTACCTGTCGAGGCCGGAGCTGACGGCGGAGCGCTTCGTGCCGGAGCTCCACGGGCCCGCGGGCGGACGGATGTACCGCACGGGGGACCGGGTCCGTTACCGGGCGGACGGGGCGCTGGAGTACCTGGGCCGCGTGGACTTCCAGGTGAAGGTGCGCGGCTTCCGCATCGAGCTGGGCGAAGTCGAGTCCGCGCTGCGCCAGCATGCGGCGGTGAAGGACGCGGTGGTGGTGGCGAAGGGAGAGGGCGAGGAGAAGCGGCTCGTCGCGTACGTGGCGCCGAAGCCAGGGGCGGCGCTGGAGACGAAGGCGTTGAAGGCGGACCTGCGCCAGCGGTTGCCGGAGTACATGGTGCCGGGGACGGTGGTGGTGCTGGAGGCGCTGCCGCTCAACGCCAACGGCAAGGTGGACCGCAAGGCCCTGCCGGAGCCGGATGCGCCCACGTCCGGCGGCACGTACGAAGCCCCGCGCACGGAGCTGGAGGCGAGGCTGGCGGCCATCTGGGCGCAGGTGCTGCGAGTGCCCCGCGTGGGCGTGAGGGACGACTTCTTCGCGCTGGGCGGACACTCGTTGCTCGCGACGCAGGTGGTGTCGCGGGTGCGCACGGAGACAGGCGCGGAGCTGCCGCTGCGCGCGCTGTTCGAGGCGCCTTCGGTGGAGTCGCTGGCATCGAGGGTCGAAGCCGCGTTGCGTGCACGGCCAGAGGTGCCGCGTCCGCCGCTGGTGGCAGTGGCCCGCACCGGCCCGCTGCCGTTGTCCTTCGCGCAGCAGCGCCTGTGGTTCCTCGACCGGCTCCAGCCGGGAAGCGTCCACTACAACATCCCCGCCGCCTTGCGGCTCGACGGTCCGCTGGACACGGAGGCGCTGAGCCGTGGCCTGCGGGAGCTCGTCCACCGTCACGAGGCGCTGCGCACCACGTTCCATGCGCGCGAGGACGGCGAGCCAGTCCAGCACCCGCATGCGCAGGTGGAGCTGACCGTGTCGCGGGTGGAGCTGAGCCAACTGCCAGAGGCGGAGCAGGACGCGGAGGTCCGGCGACGGGCGCTGGAGGAAGCACGGACGCCCTTCGACCTGACGCGTGCGCCCCTCATGCGCGCCACGCTGCTGCGCCTGTCCGAACAGCGCCACGTGCTGCTCGTCACGCTGCATCACATCGTCTCGGACGGCTGGTCCAACCGCGTCCTCGTCGAGGAGCTGGGCGCGCTCTACGCGGCGTTCTCGCGGGGGCAGCCGTCGCCCCTGCCGCCGCTGGCGCTCCAGTACGCGGACTTCGCGGCCTGGCAGCGGGACTGGCTGAAGGGCGAGGTGCTGGAGCAGCAGGTGGCGTGGTGGAAGCGGCAGCTCGCCGGTGCGCCGCACGCGCTGGAACTGCCCACGGACAAGCCTCGTCCTTCCGTGCAGACGTACCGGGGCGCCCAGGTGCCCGTGGTCCTTTCAGCGGGGGTTTCGCGGAGGCTCAAGGCCCTCTGCCAGCAGGAGGTCGCCACCCCGTTCATGGCGCTGCTCGCCCTGTGGCAGGTGCTCCTGGCCTGTTACTCCGGGCAGGAGGACTTCGCCGTCGGCTCGCCCATCGCGGGCCGTGAGCATGGCGAGCTGGAGGGGCTGGTCGGCTTCTTCGTCAACACGTTGGTGCTGCGCGCCCAGGTGGACCGGCGGGGTTCGTTCCGCCAGTTGCTGCGCCGGGTGAAGGAGGTGGCGCTGGGGGCCTATGCCCACCAGGATCTGCCGTTCGAGCGGCTGGTGGAGGAGCTGAAGCCCGCTCGCGATCCGAGCCGCAGCCCCCTGTTCCAGGTCCTCTTCACGCTGCGGGACACCGCCGCCCCGCGCGCACCACAAGGAGGGGAGCTGGAGCTGCACCCACTGGATGTGGAGGACACCACCGCCAAGTTCGACCTGGAGCTGAGCCTGGCGGAGTCACCGGAAGGCTTCACGGGAACGCTGGGCTACAACACCGCGCTGTTCGAGCCGCGCACGGCGGCAAGGATGGCGGAGCACTTCCGCACGTTGGTGGAAGGGCTCGTTGCACGGCCCGAGGCGCCACTGGAGTCCGTGTCGCTGCTGACGCCGATGGAGCGCCAGCAGGTGCTGGTGGAATGGAACGCGACGGAGACCGAGTACCCGCGCGACGCCACGCTG
>NZ_JBKGHJ010000040.1:0-29357 GCF_046520365.1 Corallococcus sp. 4LFB | reverse complement strand
GGCGCCAGGGGGGCGCGGGCGCTTGCGGCGCTGGATGGCGTAGGGCCGGTAGAAGGCCTCCCAGAGCGCGGCCCGGCGTCCGCGCGGCCGGGTGCGCAGCTCGCCCAGCGGCGCCCGGATGAAGAAGGACGCGGTGAAGAGGTACGCCGCCGCCACGGTGAGGAACAGGAGCGACGCCATCACCACCGGGCCGGGAATCCACGCCACGTGCGCCCGGTCCACGAAGTCCCCGAAGTCGCGCGGCGGCCGCGGGTGGCTGTAGACCTTGAAGAACCAGGTCACCAGCAGGACGATGAGGATGGGGCCGTACGCGCGGTTGAGCCGCGTCGCGATGGCGGACAGCAGCGACAGCTGGATCTGCGGCCGGGACATCTCCACCGCCAGCTCGCGCAGCGCGTCCGGATCCACCGGCTCGCGCCGCAGCATCGGCGCCCACCAGCCGTCCTCCAAGAGGCGCACCCGGCGGTTCCACAGGTCGTAGTAGCGGTAGCGCCGCGCCTCGATGAGCAGGAAGGACACCACCATCCAGATGCCCACCAGGAACGTCACGTGCGAACTCGCTGGCGTCGCGAAGCCGAAGGAGATGACCGCGGCCGTCGTGGTGAGCGCCCAGTTCGTCGTGGTGTCCAGGCGCGTGCGCCACGTGTCCGAGCGGCTCAGCTCGCCACGGAAGAGCTGCGCCATGGCCTGCTGGGAGACCACGGGCTGCTCCAGGTCGTTCTGCCTCCGCTCCTTGACGCTCATCCGTGCCGGGGAAGGTGGGGACGAACGCCCCCTTCGGCCAGGGGGGCCGGGCGGGCGGGGCCTCGGCGCCTTCCGCCCGCCAGGGCTGTGGGACGCCGGACAGTTCCGCGCCGGGTGGGCAGGGGGGACGGGTGGCTGGAGGCCTGGGGCGTGCGCATCGTGCGCCCTTGAGCGTGCCTTCCTCCGATACCGCCATCGCCGCCCTGTCGGGCCTGCTCTCGGACGAGGGCGAGCGCATCACGCGCCTGTGGTCCAAGCGCCTGCGCGCGGAGACGTACGACGTGGAGGTCCCGGGCCGCGACCTGCGCGCGCCGCTGCGCCACCTGCTGGATGAGCTTGCCCGGCTGCTGGAGAGCCGGGGCGAGGACGCGGTGCGGCTGTGGCCGGAGGTGGTGCGCTCGCACGGGGCCTTCCGGTACGACCAGAACTTCGAACCCGAAGACCTGACGCGCGAGTTCAAGTCGCTCCAGGAGGTGCTGCTCTACGTCTACGCGCGCCGCAACGGGGGCGTCATCGACGCGGACGTCGCGGAGCTGGTGTCGGAGCTGGTGTGGGAGGCGGACGCGTCCGCGCAGGCCTCCTACGCGCGCGTGCTCAAGACGGAGGAGGTCCGCTTCCGCGAGGCGGCGGTGATGGAGTCGGTGCTCAACCACGTGGAGGTGGGCATCCTGCTGGCGGAGACGGACGGCATGGTGTCCTTCGCGTCGCCGCCGGTGAGCCGCCTGATGGGCGTGCCCATGCGCGCGGTGGTGGGCGCGCGCGCCGCCAGCTCGCTGGGGCCCGTGCTCACCCAGGTCAACGCGCGGCACCCCACGGGGGAGCCCTTCAAGGTCCATGACATGCCCTTCCTGCGCGCGCTGCGCGAGAAGGGGCCGGTGCGCGGCGTGATGATGCAGGTGGAGCGGCCCGGGGGCGGGGACGCCACGCTGGAGATGAGCGCCACGCCGGTGTGGGAGGAGGACCAGGTCCTGGCGGGCGTCATCCAGACCTTCAGCGACCGCACCGAGGCGGCCGTGAAGACCAAGGCCCTGGAGAACGCGCACGACGAGGTGCGCAGGCTCCAGGGACAGCTCCTGCGGCGCACCCGGCAGCAGGCGCTGGGACAGCTGGCGAGCGGCGCCGCGCACGCGCTCAACAACTTCCTCAACGTGCTGCGGCTGCGCATCACGCTGTTGCAGCGCGAATACAAGCCGGAGCACGTGGAGGCGCTGGACAGGACGGTGCGCCAGATTGGCGAGCTGGTGGCGCGGCTGCAGGAGTTCAGCGTGCAGCGCACCGAGGAGCGCCTGGGCAACGTGCCGGTGGACCAGACGGTGCGCGAGGCGCTGGAGCTGGCCCGGGGCGAGCTGGAGCAGCGCGAGCACCCGGTGCACACGGAGCTGGACCTGGGCGTCCCGTGGGGCGTGAAGGCGGATGCGGGCTTCTTCCGCGAGCTCATCGTCAGCCTGCTGCTGTCCGCGCGGGACCGGATGGAGGGGGGCGGCACGCTGGTGGTCCGCACGCGTCCCGCCGGGGAGGGCTGGTTGGAGATGCGCCTGGAGGACGGCGGGCGGCCCTACGCGCAGGACGAGCTGGCGGGCCTGTTCGACCCGCTTCGCCGGGACCCGGGGGCGCCGCAGTTCTCGCTGTTCCTGGCGGTGGCGCGCACGCAGGTGCAGCGCTGGGGCGGAGACCTGACGGTGGAGAACCGGCGCGACGGTTCGGGCGCGAGCTTCATCGTGAGGCTGCCGCGCTACAGCGACGTTCCGGCCGGGGCGCCGCCGCCCTCCGCGCAGCCGATACCGCGGACGCCGGGAGGCGTGCCTCGCCTGCCGGCCCGCGCGCGCCGCGTGCTGGTGGTGGATGACGACCTGGACAACGCGCGGATGATGGCCGAGGTGCTGGGCGAGGAGGGCTACGAGGTGCAGGTGGCGCACAGCCCGGAGGTGGCCCTGCGCATCTGGGAGAAGCATCCGTATGACGCCGCGCTGCTGGACGCGGTGATGCCGGAGATGACGGGCTGGGAGCTGGCGCGCGAGCTGCGGCAGCGCACGCCCCAGGCGCTGCTGGCCATCGTCACCGGCATGGACGTGCGAGGCCAGAACCGCGCGAGCCTCGCGCAGGTGGACGCCGTCTTCCGCAAGCCCATCGACGTGGGCGCCCTGGACGACTTCCTCTCCCAGACCCGGGGTGAGGAGGAGCCCGCGGAGGAGCCAGGCCCGCACGACGTCACGCACTGACGGGCGGGAACGCTCGCGGCCTCCCACCCGAGGCGGTCGCAACCTGTCCGACAGTCGGACAGGCTCGGCGGGAGGACGGCGCTGGGCGCTCCCTGCCGGGACCATTAGAGTCCGCGCGTGATTTCCCCGGCGGAACTGGAGCGCCTGCGCCGCAAGGTGGAGGCGGGTGAAGTGCTCGGCGGCGCGGAGCTGGACGCGCTGCGCGCCGAGGCCGCGCGCGCTCCCGGGCCCACGCTGCGCCTCACCCTGGCGCATGCCCTGGTCAACGCGGACGCGGAGCGGGAGGCCCTGCCGTTGATGCAGGCCCTGCGGCGCGACTTCCCCAGGGACCTCCAGGTGCGCCTGGGGCTCGCGCGAGCGCTGCTGGGCCTGGAGCGGCACCGTGAAGCGGAGGCCGAGCTGCGCGAAGCGCTGGTCCTGAGCCCCGGTGACCCGGAGGCCCTCAAGGTGCTGGCCGTGCTCGCGCTGCGGCAGGGGGAGGGCGCGCGCGCCGCGCCTACGTGGCCGAGGCCGTGGAGCGCGACCCTTCGACGCGGAGGCGAAGCTGCTGCGCGCGGAGCTGGAGGCCGCGGACCTGCCTCCGCCTCCGTGCCCGAGGAGCAGGTGCCTGCGCCCGGAGTTCACCGCCGCGCTCACCGCCGCGCTGGGCCGCGCGGGCGTGGCCTTCCGGCGCCAGGGCCGCGACCTGCTGGTGAAGCTGGCCTCGGGCGGCGTGGGCCGCGTGGACGTGGGCTCGCTGTATGCCGCGTATCGCGAGGCACCCGGTTCGCAAGGGCTCACCGCGCACGTGGAGGCGCTGGCCTCACGGCTGGGCGGGCTGTCCTCCGGAGTGGGGCCCACGGGGGTGTCGTTGGATGCGCTGCGTCCGGTGCTGCGGCCCCCAGGCTTCGTGGCGGGGACCCAGGGGGCGCTGTTCCGGCCGGGGCCCGCGGGGCTGGAGGTCTTCTACGTGCTGGAGGACGCGGAGTTCATGCGCTACCTGCCCGCCTCCGCGCTGAAGGACGCCGGGCTCACGCTCGAAGCGGTGGACGCGGCGGCGTGGCACAACCTGGAGCTGCGTCCCGCCGACGTGCGGCCCGTCGTCATCGACCAGGGCGAGGTGCGGCTGGCGGAGGCGTTCTCCGGCATCTGGGCGGTGACGGGCGGCGACGGCCATGACGGCGCACGGCTGCTCACGAAGTCGCAGCGCCGCAGGCTCGACGCGGCCACGGGCGGAGGCCCGCTGCGCGTGAGCCTGGGCCGGCGCGAGGTGGCGCTCCTGTGCCGCGACCCCGACGGTGATTCGGTGCGGAGGCTCGCTGAACTGGGGCACGCGCCGGATGGGGTGCCCGGAGTGTTCCTGCTGGAAGGGGACGCGCTGCGGAGCGCGTGAGCTACGCGCCCAGCGCCTGCTGATACACCTTCAAGTCCTTCTCGCTGAAGAGGACCACGGTGACGCGCTCCAGCTCCGGCCTCCGTTCCAGGGCCGCGCGGATCTCCCGCAGCGCGATGGGCGCGGCCCGCTCGATGGGAAAGCCGTAGACGCCCGTGGAGATGGAGGGGAACGCCACCGTGCGCAGCCCGTGCTGCTCCATCAGCGCGAACGCGTTGCGGTAGCACGAGGCCAGCAGGGCGTCCTCGCCGTTGCGCCCGCCCTGCCACACCGGGCCCACCGCGTGGATGACGTGGGCCGCGGGCAGCCGGTAGCCCTTCGTGATGCGCGCCTGCCCGGTGGGACAACGGCCCAGCGTGAGGCACTCCGCGAGCAGCTCCCGCCCCGCCGCGCGGTGGATGGCGCCATCCACGCCGCCCCCTCCGCCCAGCGAGGAGTTGGCCGCGTTCACGATGGCGTCCGCCGTGACGTGCGTGATGTCTCCCTGGATCAACTCCAGACGTTCCGTCATCCCGCGCTCCCCACCGGCAAGGTCTCCACGAACCGGACCTCGCGGAAGCCCAGCGTGAGCAGCAGGCCCCGCAGTGAGCGCTCCGCGGACTGTCGCGCCTTCTCCTGGAGGCGCCGGTCCTGGCGCACCTCCTTCTCAAAAGCCAGACGCGCCTTCTCCAGCAGTTGCGCCGTCTGCGCGCTGTCCAGGTTGGAGTCGATGACCTCCGTCTCCCCGGGCCGCAGCGCCACCGTCACCTGCATGGGCGGCAGGAGCACGTCCACGCGCGTGCCCACGGCGTGCAGGTGGCTGGAGTCGAAGCGCTGGAAGTCGAACCCCAGGTGCGCGTCCGCGAACACGATGGCGCGGCCGTGCGGATCCTGGAGCGTGTAGCTGGCCCACAGCAGCACGTCCTTCCACAGCGCGTCCGTGGCCTGCGGCTCCGGCGTGAACGTGACCTTCTTGTAGAGGGACACGTCCAGCGTCTCCAGCCGGGCTACCTCCCGCATCTGCTCCACCACCGCCGCCGTGTCCGGCAGCCGGGGGGCCGCGGGGCGCAGCAGCACCCAGGCCCCCAGCGCGCCGAGCGCGACCGCGGCGACGAGGGACAGGGCTCGCGAGACGTTCTTCGCCATGGGCGGGGAGTCTACCCGCTTCCGGAACGGGGGCGTCCTGGGGCAGCGTGTCGGACGCGGGCTTCCAGACAGGCGGTCCGGGAAGGGGAGTCGCACGGTGGAGCTGACGGACGCGGAGGTGGAGGCCCTGGGCTCGCGCGGGTACTTCGTGCGGGATGGCTTCCTCGGCGAGGTCCGGGCCCGGGCGGTGCGCGCCGCGGCGCTCGCGCGCGTGGAGGCCGGGACGCTGAAGCCCGCGGGCATCCGGCGCGGCGCGGACCACTCGCTCGACACCTCCGTGCGCGGCGACCACATCGAGTGGGTGCTGCCCGGCGCGGCCCCCGAGCTCGAGGCCCTGTGGCACCGCTTCCAGGCGCTGGGGGAGGCCGTGTCCTCGGGCGCGTACCTGGGGCTGGGGCGCTTCGACGTGCAGCTCGCCTGCTACCCTGGCGGCGGTGCGCACTACGCGCGCCACCGCGATGCGTTCCCCGGCCAGTCCAACCGCCGGCTCACCGCCATCTGGTACGCGAACGCGGGCTGGACGCCGGAGGACGGCGGCCTCCTGCGCCTCTTTCCGGAAGACACCGGCGCCCCGGTGGAGGTGGCGCCGGTGCTGGACCGCCTGGTGGTGTTCCTGAGCGAGCGGCTGGAGCACGAGGTGCTGCCTGCCCACGCTTCCCGTCTGGCCCTCACCGCGTGGTTCTACGGCCGGGGCACCTGAGCCGCTAGCCCGCGTCGAACGCGCCGCCCCCGTCGTAGGACGGACCCGGGCCCGCGTCGTAGGTCGTGCCCGCGTCCACCTCGCCGCCGGAGCCCTCCAGCGTGCCGATGATGTAGATGTCGCCCGTTCCGGTGCCCGGGCAGTTCTGCTGATTGCGCTTCAGCAGGAGCTGCGCGTACGCCACGGAGCCCTGGTACACGTCCACGGGCGCGCTGCCGGCGTACACCTCCCGCCCCGCGCCGTTGTAGGCCCGCACGTCCACGATGCGCCGCGGCCCGACGGGGATGTTGCTCAGGTAGCCCTCGATGTAGCCATTGCCCACGTACAGGGACTGGGGCGGCGTGGGCGGCAGGTCCTGCGCGGTCACGGTCGCCGCGGCCGACGTGACGCCGCACGCGTCACCCGCGAGCGAGATGCGCATCCGCACGGACTCGGTGCCCTCGGCGTTCTCGGGCTCCTCCGGCCCCATGCCGCAGGCCGCGATCATCAGCGCGCAGCTCGTTCCCAGCACGACTCCCCATCGGCTTCGCTTCATGTGGTCCCTCTCCCGGGTGGCGCGTCTTCCGCGCGACCTTGAGACACGCACCCCGTGCGGGTTGGGACATGCACCGTGACGAAAGTCCTGGAGGGCAACGGCGCGCGGCGGAAATGGACCGGAGCCTGCCTGCTCCACGGCCTGCCCGGACCCGGGCGGATTCCAGGCGGAACGGCGGCGTCCGTGGCGCCTGTCGTGCGGGCGGGACGTGTCTAGGTTCTTCCACAGTCATCTTCGTACGGGGGATCAAGATCATGTTCCAGAACAGGACGAAGCGGCATTGGATGGTGGGGCTGGCGTTGGGGGCGTCCATGACATTCCTTGCCGGCTGCGGCGGCGCGAAGGCCGCGCGCGTGGACGACAAGATGATGGCGCGCATCCCCGAGGATCAGCTGGGCGAGGTGCGTGACGCGCAGCTGGCCCGCACGAAGGCCGCCGACAACGTGACGCGCGCCGAGGTGGCCGTGCGCGACGCCGAGCGCGCCACGGAGGTGGCTCGCCGCAACAAGGAGGCCGCCGAGAGCCGCATGGAGGCGGAGGAGGCGGCGGTGAAGGCCGCCAGGGCCACCGGCCAGCAGAGCGCCATCGCGCAGGCGAAGTCCAAGCTCGAGGGGGCCCAGGCCGGCCGCGCCGCGGCCGAGGCCGAGGTGGCCTGGCATGAGCGCAAGACGGAAACCGCCAGGGCGGAGAAGGACCTGCGCGAAGCGGAGCTGAAGGTGGCGGACGCGCAGCTCAACCTGGCCCAGTACCAGGCGCTGGAGCAGAGCGGCGACGTGCGCGCCAAGGAGATGTCCGAGGCGAACTACCTGTCCGCCGTCGCGGACGCCAAGCGCGGGGCGGAGGAGGCCCGGCGCCAGCTGGGCGAGCAGAAGCGCGTGGAGCAGGACGCCCGCGCCCAGTGGCAGCGGCTGCGCTCGCAGGCCCCGCAGGGCTACGGCGGCAGCGGCAACGCGGACTGACGCTCCCGCGTGAAGCGCGAAGGGACGGCCCCGGGCACTCGCGAGGCTGCCAGGGGCCTGTCTGCGTGCGCCGCGGCTACCGCACCTTCAGGGTGGCCGCGCCCTTCAGGTCGCGCTGGAGCGTGAGCCAGAGCGCCTGGCCCTCCGGGTCCACGGACGCGAAGTAGTCCGTGCCCGCGGTGAGGGCCTGGGCGTCCAGGGTGACGCTCGCCGGAGCGGTGGGGGCCGTGTAGCCGTGCACCACCAGCATCGGGTGCGCGAGTGTGCGGCCCGCGGTGTCGAACGTCAGCGTCACGCGGTTGGAGGCGGCGTCCGCTTCCCACGTGGCGTAGACGGGGTTGTAGCCGGCCACGTCATAGGGGACGGCATCCGTGCGGCCCACGCCGCCGGGGCCGCGCGTGCGCACGGTGCCCTCGGAGGCGGTGAGCTTTACGCCCTGCCAGGCCTCCACCTCCGACACCAGCGACAGCACCGGGCTGGCCGCGTGCGTGCCCAGCACCATGAAGACGGAGTAGCTCTGGTAGGGGTGGCCGGAGAGCATCACGCCGTCGTCGCCCAGGCGCGGGTACTGCGACAGGCCCACCGCGCCGAAGTTGCTGCCCCACGCCAGCCGGTGGGAGTGGGTGACGGAGGGCAGCTCGTACTGGTTGAGCTGGTAGGCCCAGTTGTAGTCCACGGGCATGGGGCCGTCGGCGTGGCGGGTGCCCCACTCCGGATACAGCCAGTAGCCGCCGGCGGGCTTCTGCTCCCACGTCTGGGTCTGCACCGCGCCCATCTCCGCGTCCGGCGCGGCGGTCCACATGCGCGTGTAGGGGACGACGTTGGGTTCGCGGTAGTCCCAGCCGGTCTCCAGGGTCACGGGGGAGGACAGCGTGACGAAGCGGTAGCGGTCGCCCCAGCCCAGGCCGGCGATGTCCGTGTTGGCGTTGCCGTCGAAGCCCAGGTCGCCGTAGGGCGAGCGCACGTCGGCTTCAATCTGGTTCGCGGGGAAGCCGGACGCGTCGTGGGTGATGGCATACAGCGGGTGATCCCGGCCGGTGGCGAAGAGGTACTGCACGGTCACCCGCACCACGTGGCCGTCCAGCGACAGCGGCCACTTCAGCTCATGCAGCGCGTGGTGCGCGCCCTTGAAGACGATGCGGCCGGTGCCGCGCACGTCCTGCGTCCACGCGCCCCACACCGGGCCTTCCCTCAGGTGACTGGTCACCATGCCCCAGCCGGGCACCTCCGGGTTCTGGCCGTCGCAGATGCGCTCGGCGCCGGCGACCTCGTAGGTGTAGCGGCGGATGTAGCCGCCGTTCCAGCCGGCGGGGTCCGCGGCGTCGTTGCGCACGAGCGACACGGAGCGCACGTGGCAGTCGCGGTCGCGCCAGACGTAGCGGTCCGTGTTGAAGCCGCCCAGGTCTTGCGCGCACTGCAAGCGCAGCGGGGCGCAGGTTCCGCTGGCCGGATCCGCGGGGGGGCTCTCCGCGCAGGGGTCCGTGACGGGGTTCTCGTCGGGCGGGGCGCCGTCACCCGGGCGCACCTCCTTGCCGCCACAGGCGGTGAGGCCCAGGGCCGCCAGCAGGGCCACGGTGTGTCGCGCGAAGGGGAGGGGTTGGAGGGGCATGGTCGCTTTCGAAGAGGTGGGCCCTCGGGCTTTGTCACCCTCACGCACGGTGGTGCAAGCCTCCACCTGGAGCGCCAGCGGGTTTGTTCCCTGAAAGCAGGCGGGCAGTCGGGCGGTGGGTGGCCTGGAGGAGGGGCCCCGGTGTCGCAGGGGAGTGTCCACCCTGCTGACATGGCGAACGTACGGCAGCTCGTCACGGTGGGCATTGTGAGTCTCTTCGCGGTGCCCGCGGTCGCGGAGGAGGGGGTGGAGGGGCGCGTGCAGGAGTTCTTCCTGGGGGATGGGGCGCCCCCGCAGCAGCGTGGCGAGGTGCAGCTGGGCACGGGGCTGGAGTGGACGCGGCAGGAGGGCGAGACGCGCTTCGAGGTGCCGGTGCTCGGCGAGTACGGCCTCAGCGACCGGATCCAGCTGGAGGCGCAGGTGGCGCTGACGACGCCGGAGGATCCGCGCGGGTTGGACACGGCGGAGGTGGGCATCGGGTTGGCGCTGGTCAATGACAGACAGCGCGGCTTCACGCTGAGCCTGGGCATGGACCTGGAGGCCACGCGAGACGTCGCGGACGACCGCTTCCGCCCGGGCTTCGAGCCGTACCTGCTGGCGTATCAGGACGTGGGCCCGGTGGGCTTCAACCTCCAGCTCAAGGCGGAGCAGCTGCCTAGGGTGCGCGGGCTGGGGAGCGAGCTGCATCCGGACCTGGCGGCCGGAGCGGTGCTGGCGTTGGGACCGCTGCGGCCCATGATGGAGGCGGGGTGGCGGGACGAGGACGGCACCTCCACCATGCTGCTGTCACCGGGCCTGATGGCGCGTCCCATGAAGTCCCTGGAGTTCGGAGTGGCGGTGCCCTGGAGGCTCCACGCGGGCGGCGAGCGCGACGTGGGCGTGATGGGGATGCTGATCTGGCAGGGCGGTGGGGCGTAGCGGGGGCGTCGCTCAAGCGGGGTCCAGGGACCAGGTTCCTTCTTCCCAGCGTTTCAGTGCCTCCCGGGCCTCGAAGGGGATCAGCCCTTTTCCCTTCGCGGCCTCCTCCAACACCGCCTTGGCTTCATCGGTGCGATACCGCAGCAGCAAGGCCGCCGCCGCGGTTCGCACATCCATTCGCGGATGGATGAAGAGGGTTGCGAGCGCGTCCCGTCCCACATCCCCGTGGGTCCTCAGCCGCTTGAACGCTGCAATCGATTCCTTCGCGTGCTTGTTTCCGGTCTTCGCGTCGCCTCGCCAGATGGCGTCCGTCTGTGCTGCCACGTTCTGCGCGAACTCCTCGACAAGCTTCTGAAGGTCGGCCGTCATCATCGTCCGTTCCGAATGTTGTCAGTTGCGCGGAGATCAAGACACCGGAAGGCGGCAGCCCGGTGCGGCAGTGATTACGGGAACGTCACGTTGCCCAGCGTGACGGTGCGCGGTCCGTCCTCCCAGAGCTTCAAGGAGAACGGTCCCTGGACCCCGGCCTCCGGGGCCTCGGCCTCGACCACGATGCTTCGGGCCTCACCCAAGGGAATGGATTGCTGCTGCCAGATGCGGAGCACCTTCAATTCCGCTCCCGTTCTGCCCCGAAGTGTCGCCCCTTTCGGGCTCCAGAGTTGCGCACCCGCTGTCGCCGACAGATTGACCACGACGGCAACAGCCCTCTTGGCGCGGTAGGTGGTGACGGAGTGCGCCGCCAGGGCATTTCCATCCGGACGAAGAACATCTTTGGTCACGACGCGCCCGGCGACCCCGTTTTCATCCAGGGTTCCGGTGGCGAGGAGCCCCGCCAGCCCGAGCGGGGCCTCATGCTCGGCCATCAACCGTGAGTTCTCGTCCCGGCAGCGCTCCAGCTCCGCACGGACTTCCCGGGTCTCTTGTTGATAGGTCTCGATCGTCCGCTTCCCACGGAAGATCTCTACGAGGGCTTCAGCCTTCGCGGGATGCACCTGGAGGAGAAAGGACGCACTCACCGGCGCCGCGCCATCCCTGAAGCGCACGACGAGCCGGAAGTGCTCGCCAGGGGTCACGCCCGAAGAGGGAACCAGGCGGAGGGTGGCCTGACCGATGTCCACCAGGGAGAAGCGCTCCCGCCCCTCCAATTCGACGCCGTCACGCATCAAGTCCGAGTCGAAGTAGAGGCCCGTGGAGAGGCCTGCGCTGATTGCGATTGCTGCGATGGATGGGCTCCCGTCAGGGGGCAATTCGATGCGCCGGGCGCCCGGCACGGAGGCCGAGCTCTCGGATTGAGCGAGTGCCGCCGCACTCGCGAACAGGAGCGCCAGGAGGACAATCGTGGATGAAGAGGGCACTTGGCGGCGTCTCCCAGACAAGCCTGCTACTCGAACTCACGCACTGCCTTCACATTCACGGTGGTGAAGACCCGGGCGCTCGATGGTGAGTCGTCTCCAGGCTCCCTGGCCATGCCCCGGCCTCCCTCCTCCGCGAAGACCTCCAGACACACGGGAAAGCTGTCGCCTTGCCGGGTCACCGCCCACGTCAGGCGTCCATAGACGCGGTCCCTCACGATGAGCCGGCCTGACAGTTCCGTATTGCTCGGCAGGCCTCCCCAGGGGCCAAGCAGGAGAAATTGAGAGGGGCCTTCGTGGACCGAGATGATGCGCGGGTCGGCGAAGTCGAGGGTTGCCAGGTTCTTGTCCCCCAGTTCGATGCCCCGTTCCTTCATGGCCTTCACCGCTCCGATGGGGCAGGGCTCGGGCGGCGGAGGAGGCCGCACCCGCGGGCCGGAGCAGGCCATCAAGGCCGTGCAGGCCGCCGTGCCTGCCGCGCGGGTCATGACGCTCCGGACCTTCCTCACGGGCTTCGAGGGGAGCGGAAGGGAGGGAGTCTCTGGCGTCTGCGTCGTCACGGTGGCTGCGACCTCCTGGTGCGTCGCGGGAAGGGCGACGGCCGCGGCGGTGGCCTCTGGCCCGCTGGGAGCCGCGGCCCGGTCAGATTGAGGCGACTTGTCAGTGGGCGCTACTTCCTGACGAAGCGCGACCGCCTCGGGAGAATGCGAAGTCCCACGCATCCGCACGGCTCCTGCCGCGACCATGGTCAGGACCATGGCCATCGCGGTCCATGCTCGGAAGGCTCGCGGTCTCGTCCTCACCCGTGTCGGGGCTCCGGCAGGCTTCGGTGGCGCCTCCGGCTCCGCGCGCGCACCCCGCCGCGGCCGATGCCTCGGCCGGTTCAGCCACTTCTCGAAGCTGTCCTGTTGGCCCTCCGTCGTCGCGGTGTCTTCACCGAACGCGTCGCACAGGGGCACGTCCCACGCCGCGTCCGCGCCCTCCAGCGCCTCCTCCAGCGCGGCGATGACGGCGAGCGCATTCGGTGTGCGCGTCCCGGGTGTCTTCTCCAGCAGGCGCATGCACACGTCGCTCAACGCCCGCGGCACGCGTTCGTTCTCGTCGCACGGCGGCGTGGGCGGCTGGGTGAGCACGGCCTCGATGAACGCGGCGTCGTCCTCGCCATCGAAGGGCTTGCGCCCCGTCAGCAGCCAGTAGAGGACGACGCCCAGCGCCCACAGGTCATCCGATGCACCCGCCACGTAGCGGGCCCCTGGGACTCGCGCGTGCTGCCGGAAGTACCGCCACGCCTCGGGAGCGCGGTACTCCGGTGTCCCTGGCGGGAGGATGTCCTCGGTCAGTCCTCGCGCGCCCGTGTAGTCGCCAATCCCGAAGTCCACCAGCTTGGCCAGCCCGTCCGAGGCACGCACCATGACGTTGGCTTCCTTCATGTCCCGGTGCAGCACCCCCGCCGCGTGCGTCGCGGCGAGCGCCCGCGCCACGTCCAGCATCACCCGCGCCACCTGCCGCGCGGACGGGTTCTCCTCGTCGGCCCAGATGTCCAGCCGGCGCCCGTCCACGTACTCCATGACGATGAGCGCGAAGCGCGGCTCGCCTGGCGGCCATAGCCCGTAACCCTGGAGGCCCACGACGTGGGGGTGGCGCAGCTTCAGGAGGATGGAGACCTCGCGCTCCACCCGCTCGCCGACACGCGGCAGGTGCAACAGCTTCAGCGCGAAGGGCTGTCCCGCGTTGCGCGCGAGATACACCGTGCCGAAGCCGCCTTGTCCCAGCTGGCGCTCCACCGTGTAGCCCAGCACCTCGGCCCCGGGCACCAGGATGGCGGGAGGGGGCCTCATGGCGTCCTCCCTTTGGGCTCACGTGGCACTCGCATGCGGTCTCCTCCCAGCGGCGGCTGCACGCCATCCGGGGTGCGAGGGCCCGGGGCTGACATCTCGGATACGCTGCGCGCCCTCCATGAATGAAGAACTCGGCATCACCATTGGCATGGCGGCGCGCGCCGCCCGCGAACACCTGGGACTGACGCAGGCCGAAGTCGCCGAGCGCATTGGACTGGTGCACCCCGTCTACAGCCGCCTGGAGCGCGGCAAGATGTTGCCCAGCGTCCCGTCCCTCTACCGCCTCTGCCAGGAGCTGCGCGTCTCCCCCGAAGCGATGCTGGGCCTGACGCCGGAGGGGGCCGTGCGCAAGGGCCGGAAGCCCGCGCCCCGGGAGGACGGCGACGCGCCGGACCTGCGGCGCCTCCTGCACCTGGCGCGCAAGCTGGACGCGGAGGAGCTGGACGCCCTCCTGCACGTCGCCTCCGTGCTGGCGCGCTGAAGGGCGCTACTTCTTCCCCAGGCCTTCCAACTCGTGCGCCTCCAGCCCCTCCGGGAAGAGGCCGCCCTCGCCAAACTCCACCACGTCCCGGAGCACACCGCCGTCCGCCAGCAGCCGCGCGGCTTCGTTGGCGGCCTCCTGGCGGCCGTAGCCCGGGTGCCGCCTGACGAGCGCCGTGCGCAGGACGTCACGCAGGTCCGCCGCCGTGGCGATCCTCTCCTCGGGATTGGAGCGCAGGGCCGCGTGCAGCAGTTGCTTCACGTCCGGAGAGAGCCGCTCCACCGCCGCCTCGACCTGCGCGGGTCCGAAGCTGGCCAGCAGCACCCGCATCTGCGTCAGCGGCAGCGAGGGGAGGACCTCCACCCGCAGCGGGCTCAGGCTGGTGGTTGGCCGGGGCACGTCCTGCACGTCGAAGGGATGCTTGCCGGTGAAGAGCTCCACCAGCAGCACGCCCAGGCTGAAGACGTCGGAGCGCGGTGTCAGCGGCAGCCGCTCCAGGTATTCGGGTGAGGCATAGGCCACGTCACCCCGGACGAGGGTCGCGGGCGATTCCTCGCGCCCAATCACCAGCGAGTAGGCCGCGCCGAAGTTCATGAGCTTCACCTCTCCGTGCGCCCCCACGTAGACGTGCCGGGGATTGACGTCGCGGTGGATGATTCCCAGAGGCTTGCCCCCGTCGTCCGTCAGGGTGTGCGCATGGTGCAGCGCCTCGGCGAGCTCCGCGCCCATGTAGAGGGCGAAGGCCTCGGAGACGGGCTGGCCGCGCGCCACGCTCGCGCTCACCAGCGTCTCCAGGGAGGGGCCGTCCACGTACTCCATGACCACGTGCAGCGCGTCCCGATGCACCTTGCGGTGGAACACCTGGGCGATGGCGGGGTGATGGAGGCGGAAGGCCAGCTGGATCTCCTCTCCCAGGCGGGTGCGGCGCAGGGTGGTGGAGGGATTGGCCAGCCGCCGCACGAGGCAGAGCCCGGCCAGGGTGTCCCCGCGCTCCGGGTGGCGACGGGCGAGCATCAGCAGCTCTCCCGTCTGCATCCGCACCAGCTCGCGAAGGGCCTCGTAGCGAACGCCGTCGATGGTGAAGAGCGGCCAGGGCTGGCCCGGTGTGGCCAGGAAGGCACCGAGGCGCGGTGCGGGCTTGGGCTGCGCTGGCGCTCCGTCAGGGGTGGACGTGGACATGACTCCTCGATGGCCAGGTTTCGGCGCGACGGCGCCACCCGGGAGTCTGGGCACGGTGGACCTGAAAAGTCCATATGCATGAGACTTTAAAGGTAACGTCTCGGGAGTGCTGGCCCGGGCTCCATCCCCATCAGCTAGAGCGACGGCGCGAGCAGCACGACGGAGTAGCCCACCGCCGTGCGTGCGCCGGGGTTCTCGTATGAATGCTTCTGGTCGCCCCGGAAGACGACGACGTCTCCGGCTTCGAGGACGAAGCGCTCGCCGCTGGCCACCAGCGCCAGGGTTCCGGACTCACAGGCCAGGTATTCGCGCGTGCCGGGCGTGTGGGGGACTCCGGTGATGCGCGCCCTGGCCGGCAGCTCCAGCCGGTCGAACTCCATGCCCGGCAGCGGATCCGGCAGGAGCTTTCGCAGGAAGGCCGCGCCCCGCTGACGCACGGGCAGGCTGTCGCGCCGGTAGTGCCGGGCGCTCGCCTTGGGCCGGGCCAGCAGCTCCTCCAGGGACACCTGCAGCGCCCCCGCCACCCGGTGCAGCACCGACAGCGTCGGGTTCGCCGCGCCGGACTCCAGATGCGCCCAGGTGGCCCGGGGCACGCCCGCCAGCTTCGCCAGCTGCACCTGCGTGGCGCCTCGCGTCTCCCGCAGGGTCCGCAGGTTGCGCGCCAGCCTGCCCGGAAGGTCCTCTTCGCTCATGCGCTGGCATTCTGCCAACGCATTGGCGTCCCTGCCATCCCGTCGGAGCCCTTCGGCTATCCCTTCTCCCCAAGGAGGAGCAAGCCATGGACATGCGGAATCAAGCAGTGCTGGTGACGGGCGCGAGCCGGGGACTGGGCCGGGCCCTGATGGAGGCCTTCGCCCGGCGGGGCGCCCGGGTGGTGGGCGTGGCGCGTGACGCGAAGGCGCTGGACGCGGCGGTGGCGCCCCTGAAGGCGCGGGGGCTGGCGGTGCACGCGCTCGCCTTCGACGTGGGGGACAAGCAGGCCATCTACCCGCTGGTGGGCGCGGCCACCGCGCTGGTGGGCCCGCTGGACGTGCTGGTGAACAACGCGAGCACCCTGGGCCCCACGCCGCTCCCGCTCCTGCTGGACACGGCGTGCGAGGACGTGTCGCAGGTGCTGGAGGTCAACCTGCTCGGGCCCTTCCGGCTGACGAAGGCCGTGGCGGGGAGCATGGTCGTCCGCGGCCGAGGGCTCATCCTCAACGTCACCTCCGACGCCGCCGTGTCCGCCTATCCCCGCTGGGGCGCCTACAGCGTGTCGAAGGCAGCGCTGGAGCACCTGACGCGCATCTGGGCCGCGGAGTTCGAGGGCTGCGGCGTGCGCCTGCTCACCGTGGACCCCGGTGACATGGACACGCGCATGCACGCCGACGCGCTCCCGGACGCAGACCCCGCGACGCTGGCGAAGCCGGAGGACGTGGCCGCGCGCATCCTCGCGCTCGTTGAGGCCCGCGACACCGCCTCCGGTCAGCGCTTCGAGGCCGCGAAGTGGGAGGCCGCATGAACGCCGCTCGCTGGCCCCGGGAGCGCCCCGACACCGCGAGGCTCCTGCACGTCGAGCCCCGCCGGGACCGCTTCACCGACACCGTCGCCTCGGAGCTGCCCGAGCTCCTGCGCGAAGGCGACCTGCTGGTGATGAACGACGCGGCCACGCTGCCCGGCTCGCTCACGGGCCGCACCGGCGCGGGCGCGCCCATCGAGCTGCGCCTGCTCTCCCACGAACCGGACGGCACCTGGACCGCCGTCCTCTTCGGCGCGGGTGACTGGCGCCGGCGCACCGAGGACCGCCCCCCACCGCCCGAGCTCTCCGTGGGCGCGCGCCTGGAGGTGGGCGGGCTCACCGCGCGAGTGGTGGAGGTGCTGCCGCCGTCTCCCCGGCTCCTGCGCGTGGCCTTCGACCTGAGCGGCGCGGCGCTGTGGCAGGCGCTCTACGCGGCGGGCCGGCCGGTGCAGTACGCGTACACGGCGGGGCCGCTGGCGCTGTGGCACGTGCAGACGCTCTACGCCGCGAGGCCGTGGGCCGCGGAGATGCCCTCCGCGGGCCTGCCCCTCACCGCGTCCGTGCTCTTGCGGATGAAGGCGCGCGGCGTGCGCTGGGCGTCCCTCACGCACGCGGCGGGGCTCTCCTCCACGGGGGACGAGGCGCTGGACGCGGCGCTGCCCCGGCCCGAGCGTTCCGACATCCCCGAGCGCACGGTGACGCTGGTGGAGGAGACGCGGGCGAGGGGCGGGCGCGTGGTGGCGGTGGGCACCACCGTGGTGCGCGCGCTCGAAGGCCGCGCGACGCAACACGGGGCGCTGGTGCCGGGCGAGGCCGTGACGGACCTGCTGCTCGGGCCCGGGTACGTGCCCCGGGTGGTGCACGGGCTGCTCACCGGCGTGCACGACCCGGGGAGCAGCCACCATGCGCTGCTCCAGGCCTTCGCGCCGCTCGCGCTCTTGCAGCGGGCCTCGGCGCACGCGGAGGCCGCGGGCTACCTGGGGCACGAGTTCGGTGACACGTGCCTCATCCTGGACCCGGGGGCGTGACGCGCGTCACTGGAGCGTGACGCCCGGCTCCAGCTCCACCTTCACCCAGCCCGGCTTGCGCAGGTCGAAGTTGCGGTACGCGTCGATGGCGGAGGTCATGGACTTCACGTGGCTCAGGATGGCCGTGGGGTCCACGGTGCCGGAGCGCACCAGCTCCAGCAGCTTGGGGATGTACTTGCGGTGGTTGCAGTTGCCCATGCGCAGGGTGAGGTTCTTGTTCATCGCCGCGCCAATGGGGAACGCGTTCATCGTCTGCGGGTACACGCCGATGATGGACAGCGTGCCCGCCTTGGCCAGCGCCTGCACCGCCCACTGCGCGGCCTGGGACGGCGCGTCGCCGGGCACCCAGTTGTCGCCGTCCGGCTTCTGCTTGGGGGCGACCTGCTCCACCTCGCGCTTGAACTCGGGCTTCTCCGCCTTGGCCTTCTTGGCGGCCGGGCCGTGGTGCGCGTGCTGCGAGTCCACGCCCACCGCGTCGATGGCGCGGTCCACGCCGATGCCGCCGGTGAAGCGCTTGAGCGTCTCCACCGGGTCCTCCTCCTCGAAGTTGATGACCTCCGCGCCCTGGGACTTCGCGAGCGCCAGCCGGTCCTCGTGGCTGTCGATGGCGAAGATGCGGCCCGCGCCCAGCAGCTTCGCGCTCACGATGGCGAACAGGCCCACCGGCCCGCAGCCGAACACCGCCACGGTGTCACCCGGTTTGATTTCCGCCATCTCCGCGCCGAAGTAGCCCGTGGGGAAGATGTCGGAGACGAGGATGGCCTGGTCGTCGGTGACGCCCTCGGGCACCTTCACCATGGTGACGGCCGCGAACGGGATGCGCGCCTTCTCCGCCTGCATGCCGTCGAAGGGGCCCGTCATCTCCGGACCGCCGAAGAAGGCGGTGCCCGCGTCGGGGCCGTTGGGGTTCGCGTCGTTGCACTGGGCGTAGTAGCCCGCGCGGCAGTAGGAACAGTTGCCGCACCCGATGGTGGAGCAGATGACCACGCGGTCACCCACGTTGAAGTTGCGCACGTCCTTGCCCAGCTCCTCGATGACGCCCACGCCCTCGTGGCCCAGGATGGTGCCGGGCTTCATGCCGGGCATGGTGCCGCGGATCATGTGCAGGTCCGTGCCGCAGATGGCGCTGGCCGTCAGCTTGATGATGGCGTCCGTGGGCTCCTTCAGCTTCGGCTCCGCGACGTCGTCCAGCCGGATGTCCCCAATGCCGTGGAAAACGACTGCCTTCATGTTCCGCTCCTTGCCCCCGCCAGGGCCTCGAAAGACGTGAAGGCCCACGGCGCTTCGCGAAGAAGGCGCACGGGACCCGTTCGTCTGGACTCTGGCCACGGCGCTGGAGCCGGGCAGGACTGGCGCCGCGCTCCCCAGGCCGCGGGGCGGGCGGGGAGGCGGTGGCCCTAGCGTCCGGTCGAGTGGACCTGGAACGCGAGCCGCTTGCCGAACACCTTGCGGAAGGCGACGACCTCGCGCTCGGCGTTCCACAGCTCCAGGTCGAGGGGCTGGCGGGCGTGCAGGTGCAGCGTCACCGCCTCGCGGCCGTCCGTCACCTTGAAGTCGCGGATGGGCTGGTGGTGGCTGTGGTCCAGCGCGTTCGCCAGCCGCAGCAGCATGGCCAGCTTGCGCACGCGGCGGGCCTCGGACGGGGTGAGCCCGGCCATGCCGGAGTGGGACAGCTCCGGCTGCGAGCGCCGGTGGTAGCGGGCGACGCGCGCGATGATTTCGCGCTCGCGGTCCGCGAGCCCGGGGAGCTCCGCGTTGTGGATGAGGTAGTACGTGTGGCGGTGGTGGCGCTCGTAGCTGACCGCCGTCCCGATGTCGTGCAACAGCGCGGCGACCTCCAGGTGGGGGCGCACGGACAGGGGCAGCTGGTGCAGCGCGGCCAGGCTGTCGAAGAGGCCCAGGGACAGGCGGGCCACCTGGCGGGCGTGCTTCTCGTCGAAGCGGAAGCGCTGGCCCATGACGAGCGCCGCGTCCGCGAGGCTGTGGTCCTCGCGCGACTCGTCCTGGCGGTAGAGCAGGTCCACCAGCAGGCCGTCACGCAGGCCGCGGTTGACGACGCTGACGGACTCCACGCCCAGGTGGCGCGCGACGCCCTCCAGGATGACGGCGCCGGAGACGATGATGTCCGCGCGGCGCGGGTCGAAGCGCTTGCGCCGGCGCTCCGGCGGCATCTTCGCCAGGGTCTCCACGGTCTGGGTGAGCTGCCGCACGGTGGCGTTGCCTCCGTTCTCCGCGGACGCGAAGCCCACCACGGCGCCAATGGTGCCGGACGAGCCCAGCGCCACGCGGGGCAGGGCGGGGAGCTTCTCCGGGAGCGTCTTGTGGAGCACCTCCTCCACGAAGCTCCGCATCAGCCGCAGCTGCTTGGGCGTCACGGCGCGCGAGGTGTCGAACACCTCCGTGAGGCGCACGGAGCCCAGCGCGAGGCTCCAGAGCTCGTCGGGCTTCTCGCCGGTGGCGATGGCGACCTCGGTGCTGCCGCCGCCGATGTCCACGAGGAGCGAGCGGGTGTTGGCGGGCTTCCTGTGCAGCACGCCCAGGCAGATGAGGCGGGCCTCCTCCTTGCCGCTGACGACCTCCAGCTCCAGGCCGGCCTCGTCGTGCACGCGGCGCACGATGTCCTGGCGGTTGCGGGCCTCGCGCAGGGCGCTGGTGGCGACGGCGCGCACCTGGGCCTTGTGGCGGCGGCAGAGGGCGGCGTAGCGGCGCAGGGTGGACAGGAGGCGGTCGGCCGTCTCCGGGAGCATCTCGCCGGTGGTGAAGACGCCCTCGCCGGGGCGGATGGGGTCCCGCTCCTGGTGGAGGGTTTCGAGCGAGCCCTCGGCGTCCGGGCGGGCCAGCTCCAGGCGCACGGCGTTGGTGCCCACATCGATGGCGGCGAGGACGGGAGGCTGGGACGGAAGGGCAGGAAGGGCCATGGGCTCGCGGGCGGAAACGCCTGGGAGGGGCACGGTCCTTCCGGGCCGTGTCCCTCCGGGTGAGGGCGGTTCCTAGCGTAGCCGTGTGACAGCCGTGTGGCGCCGGAGAAGATGGGGCTCAGGGCGGGGCGGCGGTGGCGTCGGTGTCGGCGCGGATGCGGCGGGAGCGCTCCATCAGTTCGCGCCAGTTGGCCTCGTACTGGTCGCGGGCCGTCCTCCAGGCCTGCCCGTGTGCGTGGCGCAGGTTGTCCAGGAGCTCGCCGGCGGTCTTCAGGTCGCGCCTGATGAAGCCGAGCTCCTCGCGGGTGAGGAGCGAGTCCTCGGCGCTGGCGCGCTTGCGGGCGGCCTCCCAGCGGTCCACCTGGGCGCCCAGCTCACGCACTTCGTCCTCGCGTTGCCGGCGGTAGGCGCCGCGGAGCTCCTCCCACCGGGTGCCGGCGCGGTCGAGGTGCTCATGGAAGCGGCGGCGGGCATGCTCCGCGTTGTCCTTGAGGCGGTCCCAGTCACGCTGGTCGGCGCGGCGGAGCGCCTGGAGCTCGCGGTTGACGTCGTCGTTGAACCCGCGGACGCCGGTGAGGACGTCGAGGGTGTCCTCGTTGTCGGCGAGGTCCGCCTGGGCTTCGATTTCGCGGAAGCGAGCGGTCGCCTCGCGCTGCTCGGCCTCCATCTTCTGGATGTATGCGTCCTGTTCCGTCATGGCGTTCTCCCAGGCACGTTGGATGGGAGAAGCATGGGAACGCCCGCGAGGCGGTGCAGGGCGGAGGGGAACGGGAGGCGGAGCGCTCAGTCGAGGAAGCGGCGCTGCCAGCGGCGTGTGGAGTCGAAGATGTCGGAGTCCTCGGGACCGGACGTCTGATACAGCCAGGGTTCGAGCACGCGCGCGAGCTCCCGGTAGGCCGGCAACGTCTGTCCTTGCTCGGTGTCACCGGCCTCCGGATAGGGGCCCAGCGTGATGACGGCTCGGTCCGGTCCCAGTGCCTGCACGGTGGTTCCAGGCGAGTGCAGCTTGGAGCGCAGGGCTTCAACGCCGCCCAATTCGTTGAGCACGGGAGGACCCAGGAAGTTCATCCAGGCTGGGGCGCGCACGCGGGTGCCCAGGTCCCGGGCCACATCGTCCAGGCTGATCACATCCATGGCGGGATAACGGAAGGCGAGCCTTTTCGCCTCGTCACGGACGGTCGATGCGGTGGGATAGCCGTTGAAACAGAGGCCCGCGTGGCCCGAGCTGAAGGGGAGTGGCCGCGCCATTTCGAGCGCCATATTCCGAACGCGCTCAGCACCATGCGTTTTCAGGAACTTCGTCGGGAATGAAATCCGCATTGTGCTGACCGCGTCCGGGCCCCGGAAATCATCCGGATGGTCGAACGCATGCCCGATGTACTCAAAGCCGAATCGATCGCCAGCCTCGTCTTGGCCTGCGAGTGAAATGGATGCCCAAATTTCGTCATGGAGTTTTCGATGGATGGAGTTCCATGCCGTTGCGTCGAGCGGCTGCCAATAGCCGTCAGAGTCCGGGTAGATATCCAGAGAGTTCCTGCCCATGGCCGACAGATAGAGGTCCAGTGCGTGCTGGATGCCAGGTTTCAAGGCCTCATGGGACTGCGGCATGTAGAAGCAGAATTGAAGTCCATCCTGGGCAATAAGGAGTTCGCCCTCTTTGTCTTTCACACTTAGGTGGATGTGAGGAATCGTCATCGCAGTACTCCGTGCCGGGGGACAACGCGCCAGACCTGTAGCCTGCTCAGCCCAAGTGCTTTCATGTAGAGGTTCTTTTGCGTGGGAACCCCTCCTGGAGAAGAGCCTTCCCCGGGCAGTTCTCGCCAATTGGCAGGTGCATCGACGTTGGCGCAGGAGAATTTGAAGTCATAGACGGCGCTCACTTCCAGGGGACTCCCTTCGTGGATGACGACATCGGGGACGAGCGTGCCTTTCAGTTCGCTTTGAAAGCGGGGCTGTTTCAGTAACTGGACCTCTTCGGCACTGAGAAGGGTGGTCATGCCAGTCCGTCGGTCGACACGGTAGGTCGGCTCAAGACTGAACCGTCCGGGGCGAAGTGACTCCAGCTTCTGCTGGGCACACTCCAGTGCCGCAGCGTGCATTTTCTCACCCAGCCACATGGCGCGGGAGACGGACTCTCCGTTCGCATTGCGGAGGGTTTCGTTACATTGCGCCTGCGAAGGGCTCTTGCCGTCATGGTAGCGAAGCAGCACCTGCGACCGTGCCAGGTCCGCGCACTCCTTCAGCACGAACTCCACCGCCCGCTTCGTGTCCGCGTCCAGCATCGCCCGGGCCCCGGCGGCCACCACCGCCACCTCCGCCGCGCGAACCCCCGGCAGCACCGACTCCGCCCCGACGCACAGCGCCGGCTGCGTCCGGCAGGTGTTCGTCACCGAGTCGAAGCCCCGCTGCGCATACGTGCCCTGCCGCGGCCCCGCGCAGCCCCCCAGCCCCACCGCCACGAAGGCCCACAGCCAATCCGTCCGGCGTCCCAGTCCCATGTCTCCATCCTGCCAGTCCACGCTCGGCAGGTAGGCCCCCTGGCGTGAGACAGCGACACCGCGCCTTTCCATCACACCTGTGCGAACCCTCCCCGCGAAGGAGGGCCCATCGACGCATGAGACGTGAATCGGTACCCTTCGGCCCCGTGACCGCCGCCGCCGAGAAATCCGAGAGACTTCGTCACCGCAAGATTGGCGCCTGCCGCGTGCTCGGCGAGCTGGGCCGGGGCGGCATGGCGCTCGTGTACCGCGGCCTGCATGAGCTGCTCCAGCGCGAGGTCGCCATCAAGGAGCTGCTCCCCGAAGGCCAGCGCGACCAGGAGGCCCTGTCCCGCTTCCGCCGCGAGGCCCTGGCGCTCGCCGCGTTCCGCCACCAGAACATCGTCACGCTCTATGACCTGGTGGAGAAGAACGACAGCCTCTTCATGGTCATGGAGTACGTGGACGGCCCCACCCTCCACGGCCTCATCAAGGACGGCCCGCTGCCCCCGGACGTCGCCGCCGTCATCGGCGCGCGCATCGCCAGCGCGCTCGACCACGCCCACTTCCGCCGCATCATCCACCGCGACCTCAAGCCCGCGAACGTCATGCTCACCAAGTCCGGTGAGGTGAAGCTCATGGACTTCGGCATCGCCAAGGACGTCAGCCTGGAAGCCCTCACCCAGCAGGGCATGGCCGTGGGCACGCCGTCGTACATGTCCCCGGAGCAGGTGACCGGCGCCCCCATCGACGCGCGAACCGACATCTTCTCCCTGGGCGTCCTCCTCTACGAGGCCCTCTGCGGCACGCGCCCCTTCGTGGGCAAGACGGCCGGCGAGGTGTTCGCCCGCATCCGCGACGGCAAGTTCACGCCGCTCCAGAAGGTGGCCCCGAGCGTGCCGCCACCGCTCGCGCGCATCGTGAAGCGCGCGCTGTCGGTGAGGCCGGAGGCCCGCTTCCCGGACGCCGCGGCCATGCGCCGCGAGCTGGACCTGTTCCTCGCCCACGAGGTGCGCGTGTCCCACCCCGCGCTGCTCGTGGCCTTCCTGCGCTACCGCGAGAAGCTCACGGAGACCGAGGCCCTGGCCCACCTCACCCAGCAGGAGCTGGGCGTGCTCGACGTCTTCGCGACGAAGCAGCCCGCGCGCGCGCCCGGCAAGCGCAAGTGGGTGCTGGCCGCGCTCGCCGCCGGCACCGCGGCGGCCGGCACCGGCCTCTACCTGTCCCAGTCCCAGTGGGCGCCGCTCCTGGAGCAGCTCACCCGCTGAGGGCCCGCGCTCAGGCCTGCTGCTTCTTGTCGTGCGTGACGGTGACGATGGTCCCGATGCCGCCGCGCACGAAGAAGTCCCCCACCACCGTGAGCTTGCGCGGCTGGATGGCCTGGATGATGTCGTCCGCGATGGTGTTGGTCACCTTCTCGTGGAAGGCGCCCTCGTTGCGGTAGGACCACATGTAGAGCTTCAGGCTCTTGAGCTCCACGCACAGCTGATCCGGCACGTACTTGATGGTGAAGCGCGCGAAGTCCGGCTGGCCCGTCAGCGGGCACAGGCAGGTGAACTCCGGCACGTCGAAGGCGATCTCGTAGTCGCGATCGGCGGCGGGGTTGGGGAAGGTCTGGATTTCCTTGGACGGCTTTGAGGACATGCGCTGTCGTCTAGCACACGTTCGGCGCGTGTCACCGCCCTCCAGGACGGCGCCTCCCCGGCTGCCCGGCCAAGGGCTCTGTTCGGGTTCCAACGTGCCGGGGCCCTCCAGGACAAGAGAACGCCCGGGGGTGGTTGGCGATCATGCTCGGGGATTCCTATCTCCCTCCGGCGACCCCTGAAGCAAGCGCGTCCCGCCCCTTCCATGCTGCCACCCAACGACGTCGAGGATGTCCTCTCGTGCCTGCCCCAAGCGCTCCTGCGCATCGGGCCTGACCTGCGCGTCCAGTGGTGCGAGGCGGGCTTCGCGGCCAAGACGGGCGTGACGCTCTGTCCGGGCAGCACCCTGCTGGACGCCCTGGAGGCCGGCCGCAACCTGGACGCCCTGTCGCGCGCCATCCGCGAGCGGCGGGCCTGGTCCGGTCACGTCATCACCCGCGCGCTCCAGCAGGTGCGTGTGCAGGTGAAGCCCTCCCACACGGACGGGGCGGCCGGGGCGTGGCTGGTGATGGAGCCGTCCGGCGTGGACGACGAGGGCGCGTTTTCACAGGCCGTGCGGGAGATTGCCCGCGCGGTGGGGGAGTCGCTGGAGGTGGACCGCGTCTGCTCGGCCGCCGTGGTGTCGCTGGTGCGGTGCGCGCAGGTGCGCCGCGCGGAGGTGTTCCTCTACGAGGAGGACGACGCGACGCTCAAGCGCATGGCGGTGTCGGACCTGGAGGGCCTGGACGCGCCCCAGGACGTGTTCGACCCGTCGGAGGACCCCTACCGGCAGGCCCTGGCCCTGCGCCAGCCGCAGCTGGGCATCCAGCGGGGCTACGGCGACGCGGTGGGCGCCGTGTTCGCGGCGGTGCCGCTGTGCGCGCCGCGCCGCACGGTGGGCCTCCTGCTCATCTACAAGGAACAGGGCGCGTCGTTCTCCGTGCGCGAATTGGAGATGTGGAGCGCGGCGGCCAGCCAGCTGGCGGTGGCGGTGGAGAACGCGCGCCTCTTGCGCGAGGCCCAGGCGGCCCTGCGCGTGCGCGAGGAGTTCATGTCCATCGCGTCGCACGAGCTGAAGACGCCGCTCACGCCGCTGAAGCTGGGCCTGTTCGCCATGGAGCGCCGCATCGCCTCGGGGCAGCCGGTGGCGCTCTCCAGCGTGCTCAAGTCCAAGCGGCAGGTGGACCGGCTGGCGGGGCTGGTGGAGGACCTGCTGGACGCAAGCCGACTGGAGCTGGGGCGGCTGGCGCTGGACTCGGCGCCGCTGGAGGTGGGGCAGCTGGTGGCGGAGGTGGTGGACCACTTCCGCCACGCCTTCGAGCGCCCCTTCACGGTGGACGTGCCGCACGACGGCGTCTGGGTGCTGGGGGACCGGGACCGGCTGGAGCAGGTGCTGGTGAACCTGCTGGAGAACGCGCACAAGTACAGCCCGGCGGGGGCGCCCATCTGCGTGAAGGTGGGGCGCACGGCGGAGTCCGCGCGCATCCAGGTGCAGGACCACGGCATCGGGATTCCGGGCGCGGACCAGGCGCTGGTGTTCCAGCGCTTCTACCGGGCGCGCAACGTGTCGCACCGCAACTTCGGCGGGCTGGGGCTGGGGCTCTTCATCAGCCACTCCATCGTGAAGATGCACGGCGGCGCGCTGGCGCTCCGCAGCCGCGAGGGCGAGGGCTCCACGTTCTCGCTGGACCTGCCGCGCATGTCCGCGCACGAGGTGCGCAGGCTGCCCCGGCGCGTGCTGGTGCTGGACGAGGACGTGCACCAGGAGGCCACCGCGGAGCGCACCCTGCGCGCCGAGGGCTTCGAGGTGTTCACCGTGCAGAGCGGCGCGGAGGCCCTGCGCAAGGCGACGCACCTGCCGGTGGACCTCATCGTCCTGTCCACCAGCGCCACGCAGTCCGCGGTGGGCACCTTCCTGGAGACCTTCGCCACGCTGCCGCGCGCGCGGCCGGTGCCCATCCTGCTGGCCGGGGACGAGCGGCCGTGGTGGGCGCAGGAGGGCGCCGCGCTGTGCCCCCGGCACTACCGCCCGGACGAGCTGCTCGCGGGCGTGCGCACCGTGCTGACGCGCGAGAAGCGCCGGACGCTGACGCCGGTGGAGCCGGAGCTTCCGCTCGTCACGCCCGCGTGAGGACGCGGTAGTCCGTGGGCTGGATTCCCGCCCGCACCAGGGCCTCACGGGAGCGGGCGTCCAGGAAGGTGGACAGCTCCACCTCGCGCTGCGCGGCGTAGCGGGTGGTGACGAGCTGGGGCAGGTGGCCCGGGTGGCACATCCACTCCGTGACGCCCTCGGCGGGCAGCGCCGCCAGGGCCGCGCGGAAGCGCTCCGGCGTCCAGTACGCCGCCTCACCGGACTCGCCCACGAAGGCGTCGTTCGTGGCCACGCCGCGGGCCCTCAGCGCCCCGCGCATGCCCGCGTCAATGGAGCGCACCGGGAGGCCCGCGCGCCTCGCGACGCGCGTCAGCCCTTCCAGCACCTGGGGATGCCGGTGCAGGTGCTTGTGCACGTCCAGGTGCGTGGCGGCCTGGCCCAGCAGCCGCTCCAGCCGCTCCAGCTGCGCCTCCGCCTCCGCCTCCACCACGTCCGCGGGAGCTCACCGCCCGGGCCCCGGCGAGGCCGCAGTCCACGGTGAGCCACTCGCGCGGGAAGCCGGGGTCCACGGGGGCACCCCGGTCCAGGTTCAGGTGCAACCCGATGGCGAGCCCCCGGGCCTGCCTCGCGGCGTCCCCGGTCCCCGGCGCGTTCACCAGGAGGGTGGCGGAGGAGACGACGCCCTCGCGCAGGGCGTGGAGGAGGCCCCGGGTGATGCCCGGGTCGTAGCCCAGGTCATCGGCGTTGATGATGAGGGCGCGGGCCAGCGTGACGGGCCTCCTTCAGGGGCGGGGACGCGCCTGGAAGAAGCGCCACATCTGCAGGGTCGCATCCAGGTCCGTCGTGCCGTCATTGTAGAGGGGCTGGCCGGGCCACGCGTGCTTGCCGCCGGTGACGGTGCACAGGCTGGCGGTGGCGCTCTCCGGCTGGCAGCCCGTATACGCCACGCAGGTGCTGTTGCCCTGCTGATACGTCTGCTGCTGCGGGCCGGCGCAGCCGTTGCGCTCGGCGAAGCGGCGCACGGACTCCAGGGCGGAAGGGTAGGGCTTGCCGCCGAGCACGTTGTCGCCGCCGTCGTAGAAGATGGTCTCGTCGGCGCTGCCGTGGAAGTGGAGCACGGGGACGGGCCGGGACGGGCGGCAGTCCGTCACGCCCAGCATGCCCGACACGGGCGCGATGGCGGCGATGCGCTGGGCGCGCTCACAGGCCAGCCGGTAGGAGAAGAAGCCGCCGTTGGAGAAGCCGTTGGCGAAGACGCGGCGCGGGTCCGTGCACACGCGGGTGTCCAGGTCCGCGAGCAGCGCGTCCACGAAGCCCACGTCGTCCACGCCCCCGATTTGCGCCGGGCCACAGCAGGCCTCGCCGTTCCACCCTCGCGTGTCCGCTTCGCCCCGGCCGTAGACCTCCGGGAAGTTGAGGCCGCGCGGGTACACGACGATGAAGCCCTCCGCGTCGGCCAGCGTGGAGAAGCCGGTCAGCAGCTCCTGCTCCTCCCCGGTGGAGCCGAAGCCGTGGAAGCTGAGGACGACGGGCGTGGGCTTCGTGGCGTCGTAGCCGGTGGGGACGTGGACGCGGAAGGCGCGGGTGCGGCCGCCGTGCTCGACGGTCCAGTCGTAGGTGCCGGGCGTCACGGTGAGGCCGGAGCAGGCCGCGCGGTCCGCGGGAGCCACGTCGCCGGAGGGCGTGTCCGGCAGCACCGTCCCGGCGTCGGTCGGGGTGTCGAGGTCGTCCGTGGAGCCGCACGCGGCGGTGGTCAGCAGCAGGCTGGACGCGGCGAGGGCGAGGAGGCGAAGGCGCATGGGACGGAAGCTAGTTCCCCGCCCCGCACTCCGCCGCCAGCGCCTGCGCCCGGTCCGGGAACCTTTCCGCCAGCGTACGTTTCACCTCGGCCACCCCTGCGGCGTCGCCCTCGTGGACGTGGAGCTGGCAACGCGCGGTGAGGGAGCGCGGGTCGCCCGGGGCCAGCCGCTCGGCCTCGCGGTACTCGCGCTCGGCGCCGCGAAGGTCGCCCTGTCGAAAGAGGACGGCCCCCAGGTACGCGTGGGCCACCGCGAGCGAGGGGGACTTGCGCTGCGCGCGCCTGAGCAGCGAGGCGGCGTCGTCCAGCTGCCCCTGACGGAAGCGCACGAAGCCCAGCTCCGCCAGGGACTCGGCGTCGTCGTGCTGGCGCGTCCAGGCGGACAGCACGGTGGCGGCCTCGTCCAGCCGGCCTCCTTGCGACAGGAGCTGTCCGTAGCGGGGGGCCACCTGGGCGGAGCCCGGCGCCTGCGCGTACGCCTTCGCCAGGGCGCTCAGCGCGCCCGGCACGTCGCCCTGGCGGGCCCTCAGGTCGGCCAGGGCCAGCGGCACGCGGACGTCCCTGGGGGACAGGGCCGTGGCCTCGTCGATGGCGAGCTCCGCGCGCTTGCCCATGCGCAGCTCGATGGCGGCGCGCGCGGCGAGCAGGTGCGCCTCCGCCTCCTTCGGGAAGCGCGAGGTGTAGGCCTCCGCCAGCGTCAGGGCCTGCGAGTGGGCGCCCGCGTTCAACAGCAGCGTGCCCGCGCGGGCCAGCTCCGCCGCGGTGACGCGGACGTCCTGGTCCAGCCCGTCCAGCGCGGACACCTTCGCCTCCACGGTCTTGGCGGCCTCCGCGGCGGCGATCCGCGCGGGAGGCGGCACGTCCGGGCGCCGCAGGTACCACGTGGCCCCGCG
>NZ_JBKGHJ010000409.1:0-7674 GCF_046520365.1 Corallococcus sp. 4LFB | reverse complement strand
GGCGGCGGGCCCAGCCCACCTCCACGCCGTGCACGCGCCCGCCGAAGTACGTCGCGTCGAGCCGGGCGTGGACGGCCTTGAGGTCGAAGCAGCGGCCGCGCGTGCGCAGGGGGGCGCCGGGCCTGCGCTCCCGGCGCACCTGGCCGTGGTGGGCGTGGCTGAAGGCCTCCAGCACCTCGCGGGCGGCGGTGTCGCCGGCCACGTAGAGGGCCAGGGCGCGCACCACGAGTCAGGAGCCTCCAGGAAGAGGTGGTGCAGGCGCAGGCGCACGCCATCCGCGAGGCGGCGGTAGCTCACCAGGGTGGCGCGGTTGTCGGTGAGGCGCAGGTGGACGGGGAGGCCCGAGGAGGGCGGAGACGCGCCGGGCGAGCGTCCGCGGCCCGGGGCAGCGCGTCCTCGCGCGAGGGCAGCGAGCGCGCCGCGGCACTCCCGGGCGCCGGGGCGTCGAACATCGCCAGTTGTCCGGGCGGCGGACGCATGCCGGGAAGGTAAGCCCTGCCCCCGCCCGCTGGCCAGGAGGATGCGGCCCGCCGTGTCCGGCGTCCTACGTGGCGCGTGGCGCTGCTCGGCTCGGCGTGGAGGGCGGCACGAACCTGTCCGACAGTCGGACCGGCTGGGACCGCGTCGCGCGGGCGGACCTCCCGTCACGCCTTGGGGAGCGCCTGGAACCGGCCCGCGAGCGACGCGAGCACGGCGAGCAGCTCCCCGGGCTCCACGGGCTTGGGCACGTGGCTCTGGAAGCCGGCGCGCAGCACGCGGGTGCGGTCCTCGGAGCGGGCGTAGGCGGTGATGGCCACCGCCGGGGTGCGGCCTCCGCGCTCATCCGGCAGCGCGCGCACCTGCTCGATGAAGCCATAGCCATCCGTGCCCGGCATGCCGATGTCGGAGACGAGCACGTCCGGGTGCTCCACCTGGAGCACCTGGAGCCCCTCCGCCGCGGAGCCCGCCGTCGCCACGTGCGCTCCGCTGTCCTCCAGGAGCGTGCGCAACAGCTCGCGCGCGTCCTCCTCGTCGTCCACCACGAGCACCTTCACCCCGCCCAGCTCCGGAGGGGACGTGGGCGCCCGGCCGGGCACCGGAGGCCGTGGCGACGGAGGCAGGGCGGGGTCGCGCGGCTGCGTGACGGACAGGGGCAGGCGCACCGTGAAGGTGGCGCCCCGGCCTTCTCCCTCGCTGGCGGCGGAGGCGGTGCCGCCGTGCATCTCCACGATGTGCCGCACGATGGACAGCCCCAGCCCCAGCCCGCCCGTCTTGCGCGTGGTGCCGCTGTCGGCCTGGCGGAAGCGCTCGAAGACGTGGGGGAGGAAGGCCGCGGGGATGCCCTGACCGGTGTCCTCCACGGTGAGCTCCACGGAGGAGTTGCGCCGCGCCACCACCAGCCGCACGTCGCCGCCCCGGGGCGTGAACTTCACCGCGTTGGACAGCAGGTTCCACACCACCTGCTGGAGCCGGTGCGTGTCGCCCATGACGCTGCTGGAGGGTTCCACCGTGGCCCGCACCTGGATGCCGCGCGCGTCCGCCGCGGGCCGCACGGACTCCAGCGCCTGCTGCACCACCCTGGACAGGTCCACCGGCGCCACGTCCAGCTTGAGCTTGCCGGACACGATGCGGCTGACGTCGAGCAGGTCCTCGATGAGCTGGCCCTGCGCGCGCGCGTTGCGCTCCATGGTCTCCAGCGCGCGTTCGCGGCGGGACTCGGGCAGGTGGCCGGTGCGCAGCAATTGCACCCAGCCGAGGATGGCCGTGAGCGGCGTGCGCAGCTCATGGCTGACGGTGGCGAGGAACTCGTCCTTGAGCTGGTTGGCCTCCTCCGCCTCCTTGCGCGCGGCGCTCTCGCGGGAGAGCAGGGCCTCGCGCTCCATCTCCGCCTGCTTGCGGTCGCTGATGTCGATGACGCTGCCGATGTAGCCCAGGAACTGTCCCTCGGTGTCGAAGCGGGGCGAGCCGGTGTCCACGGTCCAGTGGTACTGGCCGTCCGCGCCGCGCAGCCGGTAGTCCAGCCGGAAGGGCCGCCGGTCCAGGCTGGAGTCCACGAAGGTCCGCCGCGTGCGCTCCATGTCGTCGGGGTGGATGGCGTCGAGCCAGCCGAAGCCCAGCCCCGAGGCCTCCGTCTGGCCGGTGAAGGCATACCAGCCCCGGTTCATGTAGGTCGTGGAGCCCTGCTTGTCCGTCACCCAGAGCATGACGGGGGCGCGGTCCGCCATGTTGCGGAAGCGGGCCTCGCTGTCGCGCAGGGCCTCCAGCAGGCGCTCGCGCTCGTGGGCGACGGCCTTCTGTTCGGTGATGTCGCGCGCGGCGGTGTAGATGAGGCCCAGCTCGGGCACGGGGCGCGAGGCCCACGCGAGCCACCGGTAGCGGCCGTCGCGGGCGCGGAAGCGGTTCTCGAAGCGCAGGGTGGGGATGCCCCGGGACAGCTTGTCCAGCTCCGCGCGGGTGGCCTCCTGGTCGTCGGGGTGGACGAACTCCATGAGGGGGCGCTGGTAGAGCTCCGTCTCGCTCCACCCGAGCACGTGGACGAAGTACGCGTTCACGCGCTTGAGGTACCCGTCCATGCCCGCGACGCTGAACATGTCCGGGGACAGCTGGAAGAAGCGCTCGCGCTCCTCGGCCTCCGCGTGGTGGCGCTCGGCGCTCTCGGCCGTGAAGGGGCGCGAGGCCAGGGCCAGCGCCTCGTCAATGGAGGTGCAGAGCACGCGCACTTGCGACAGCGGCACGTCCAGGTCCGCGCGCTCGGCCCGCGCCAGGATGCAGTCGCGCAGGAGGGCGTATTCGCGCGTGACCAGGAGCAAGTCCGCGCCCAGCCGCAGGCGCTGGCGGCCATGGGCCCCGGCGGCCTCGCTGTGGTGGATCGGGCCGCTGTCGGGCTCCTGCTCCGCGTGCACCAGCGCGTCGCGCAGCTCATCGAGGAAGGCGGGCAGGGCATCGATGAGCTGCTCGCGTGACAGGCGCAGGGAGGAGAAGAGGGGCGTCACGCGGGCGACCCAGTCCTCGACGAGCGCTTCGCGGTCGGTGTCCAGCACCCTGGCCAGGGACGAGGCAGCCGTGCCCCTCATGGGCGCGCGCCCTTCCGGAGAAGGGCCCCGCTCCTGTGAACCCGACGAAGCCATGAGTGGCTTTAGAGGTGAGGCGGCCCGGCGCGCATGGGCAGGGGCGGGGAGCCCGGCGCCTCCCTCCTTGCCCGTTCAGCTGTCAGGGGGAAGCCGGGCGGCTACAACCCCAGGTAGGTGAGCAGCGCGCCCAGGTCCGCGTCGGACAGGGCCTCCGTGCCGTAGGGGGGCATGTTGCCTCCCACGCCGAAGAACTGCCCGTGCCGCACCTTCTCGATGACGACCTGCGCGTGCGGGATGCCCGGGAAGAGCCGGTCGTAGTCCTGCGTCACCTCCGGCAGCAGCGACGCCAGCTCCGTCAGCCGTCCCTCCCCGGTGTGCGTCGCGCCGTGGCAGCCCTGGCACGCCGCCCGGTACACCGCTTCGCCTCGCGCGGCGTCCCCCCGGGGCACGTCCTGGATGTCCTTCACCACCGTGAACGGCAGCGCGGGCGCCCGCGCGTCCGGGCTGATCCGCGACAGGTATTCATACAGCGCGCGCGAGCGAGGCTCCTCCGCCTCCAGCTTCGTCACCCCGCGCATGAAGTTCACGTAGCAGAAGTTCACCGCGTCCAGCAGGTGCGTCTCGTAGCCGCCCCACCAGCTGGGCCGCGCCGCCACGTTGTAGAGCGAATGGCCGGAGTCGATGCGCCCCGCCGGCGCCTCCGGCGTCGTCACGTGGCACGTCGCGCACGAGAAGCGGTTGAACGTGCTCTCCGACAGCCGCGCGTCCTGGAACAGCGCCTCCCCGAAGTCCGCCGCGGACTGGGGCTCCGCCTCGCCGCCGCACCCGGCCAGCACGCCCACGAGCAGCGCCGCCATACCCCCACGCAGGCCCCGCATCACGGCTGCCCCCGCAGCAGGCTCACCGAGTCCGGGAAGAGGCCCACCTCCACCGTGGACACCACCGTGCCCTCCGCCAGGTCCACCACGTGCAATGTGCCCGGGCCGATGTGGTCCCCCTCGCAGACCGCGACTCCGTGGCGCTCGTCCGGCGTCAGCATGAACTGGTGCACGTTGAGACAGCCCGCCTGCGACAGCGGCACCGTGCGCGACACCGTGGACGTCGCCGCGTCGATGACCGCCACCGCGTCCTCCTGCTGATAGGGCAGGTACAGCGTGCGCCCGTCTCGCGTGAACGCGCCGAACATGGGCGCGCCGCGCAGGTACACCGTGCGCTCCGGGTTCATCGTGCGCGTCCCGGGCTCCAGCACCTGCACCTGCTTGCTCGCCAGCGAGCTGACCCACACGTCCCCCGTCGTGGGCGACACCGTCAGCGCGTACGGCTGGTGGCGCGGGTTCGTCGCCGTGCCGGAGCCTGACGCCACCTTCACGCGCGTCACCGGCAGGCCCTCCGCCGCCAGGTCCACCACCGCGACCTCGTCCGACCAGCAGGCCACGTACGCGGTGCGCTCGTCCGCGGACAGGCGCACCGCGTGCGGCGCGGGGCACACCTTCACCCGCGCCTTCACCGTCATCGTCTCCGCGTCGAGGATGGCCAGGCGCGCGACCATGTCCTCCTCCGGCCCGCCCTGCCGCGCCACGTCCGCGATGCGCAAGAGGTCGAAGTGCGTCTGGTACAGCGTGCGCCCATCCGCGCTGACGATGACGTCCCCGGGGTTGCGGTCCACGCGCGCGGACGCCACCCGCCGGTGGTCCTTCGCGCTCAGCTTCAGGCAGTAGCCGTCCGCCGTGCCCGTGCCGTGCGCGCCGTGCGGACCGGAGCCGCCGCCGGGCACGTAGTTGGAGATGCCCACGTAGTAGAAGTCGCCCGCAGGGGACACCGCCGTGTGGTGCGGCCCCTCCAGCTCCACCGGGCTGAGCCCCACCGGCACGCGCGCCAGCTCGCCCCAGCCCGGCGTGCCCAGCCCGTCCATGTCCAGCAGGCTCACGGAGTCATCCAGGCTGTTGGTCACCAGCAGCCGCCCGGAGGGCCCCGGAGGCGGCACCGCCGAGCCTCCCCGCGTCCACGGGGCCGCATCCGCGTACGTCAGCGCGGGCACCTCCAGCGGGCCCTCCGCCCGGAGCGCGCCGTCGTCGCACGCGGCCAGCGCCAGCGCGCAAAGCCAGACGCCGAGCCTCGCGCGGCGCCTCACCTGGCCATCCCCATCGAGAAGGGCACCGGCGTCCCCAGCGTGTAGGGCCCCTCCGTGATGCGGTTCTGCACCAGGTACGCGCTCTCCACCTGCACCGACAGCGCCTTGCCCGCCGCGTCCTTCACCGTCCGCCAGGAGCCGTCATCCAGTTGCCACTGCAACTCGGACGTCAACACCTGCGCGATGGGGCACTCGCTCCCCTGCGCGTAGACCTTCACCCAGTACAGGTCGCCCGTGTACGGCGGCAGGTGGGCCTCGGCGGTGGGCAGCACCCAGCTCCCCAGCCACGCGAGGACCGAGCGCTTCGACTCGCGCGGGTGGCCCTCCAGCGAGGGCACCCTGTGGCCGGGCCGCTCCCGCGACGCGCGCAGCGGGGACGTCCACTGCCACAGCGGCGCGGCCTGGTCCGTGAAGTACGACTGCCCGGACCCGGGCGACACGAGCGTCACCGCGCGCGAGCTGTCCTGGGGCTGGTTCCGCGCATCCACCAGCGTGCGCCAGGCCTCATCCGTGGCGCCGCCCGCGTACAGCGGCTCGTCGCACGCCGAGGCCCCGGTGTCGTCGTCGCCGTTGCAGGCGCTCAGGGCGAGCAGCGCGACGGCGGTGATGCTCCACGGCAGGGACGTCTTCATCGGCTTCATGGGCATGGGTCCTCGCGCCGCCGGCCGCGACGCAACAGGGGAAGCAGGAACAGGGGAAGCAGCGTACTCGCGGGCGCGGCGGCGCAACCGGAGGAAGGCGTCGGGGGAGGGGGCGTGCCCGCGTCTTCCTCGGGCTGCGTCCCGGCATCCGGCACGCCCGCGTCCGGCACGCCGTCCGGGTAGAGCGGCGCGCCAATCGTCTCCGCGACCTGCGGCCAGCGTGACGGGCACAGCTCCCGCACGGGCGTTCCCACCGGGCACTGATGGCTGCCCTGAATCTGCTCCAGGCTGAAGAGGGGCTCCCAGGTGGTGCCTTCGTCGCTGCTGCGCGCCAGCGACCAGTCATGGAGCCACGGCGAGCCGCAGCCGTAGAGGACGTCCCCCACGCGCGTCACGCACGCGTTGCCGGTGGGCAGCGTCAGCTTGGAGAAGGCGCCGCCCTGCTGGCTGCGGAAGAAGGCGTTGTACGTGGCCACCCACGCGGTGCCGCCGTCGGCGGAGACGTCCATGTTGACGAAGACGTCGTCGATGCCCGCCCCCGAGCGCGCGATGAAGGTGCGTCCGCCGTCCGTGCTGTGGAGGATGTGCGTGGCGCCCTGCGCGGACACGCGCGCCCAGACGCCGTGCGCCTGCGTCGGGTCCGTGGCCGTCACCACGAAGTCGAACGGGCGCACCAGGTCCGGGAAGGTCTGGGGCAGCTCCTCCCACGTCTCGCCCGCGTCGTCGCTGCGGAACAGGAACATGTGCGCCGTGTCCGACGCGGACACGTAGAGCGTGCGCGGCTCCGCGGTGGACACGCGCACGGAGGAGAAGAGGACGCCCGCGCGCTGGAGCGGCAGGGCCCGCCACGTCTCCCCGCCGTCCTCCGAGCGGAACACCCCGTTCGTCGCCGACGTGGAGCGGCCCGTGGCCACGTACAGCACCGCGTCATCCGTGGGGTGCACGGCGAGCCCCGTCACCCACGTGTCCTTGAACGCCGGGTGCGACGCCCACGAACACGCGCCGTCCTTCGAGGACAGCAGCGCGTTGCCGGTGGCCGCCAGCAGCGCCCCCGACTCGCGCCAGACGAAGGACTCCGGGCGCCAGCCGCCATACCCCATGGCATCCGGACACACCCAGCGCCACGTCCGCCCGCTGTCGCGCGAGATGACCGCGCCGAACGTGGCGCCGACGAAGAAGTCCTCGGGGTGGCCCTTGCGCAGCGTGACGTTGGACGTCTCCGGCAGGCCCGCGTGCGCCCAGGCCGCGCCGGACCCCAGGAGGCCGGCCACCGCCGCCCCCCTCCAACCCCCCGTGACTCGTGGCATTCGCATCCGGCGCTCCGGGGCAGGCCTCATGGCCCCCCCACGATAACGCCCGGACCGCGCCTGGATAGCGGCGCGGATGGCCTGCTCAGCAGCGGAGCAACCGCGCGCTCCCGGCTCCCGTCACGGCTCCCCTCACGGCTCCCCTCACGGCTCGGAGTCCGGCCGGTCCAGGATGGTGAGGGTGGCGACCCCCAACCTCTCAGGTTCCGCGCTATCAATCCGAGCAGTGGACAGTGCGTCCAGGGCCTGACCCATCTACCCGTGATGACTGGCTTTCCCTGTTTCAGGATGCTACGGAATCAAGGTCCCGGACTCCGGTGGGGACCTCCATGGTCCGCCAGGGGGGCCGGGGGGGACGACAAGGCCGTGACTCCAGACGATTCGAAGGCGGGCGACGTGGCCATGGGCCCTGGCTCCAGCGTCACGCGCGGGGTGTGGGCGCGGGTGCTGAAGGGCGCGGTGGGGGAGGCGGTGCGCGCCTACGAGGCGATGGGGGCGGGGCAGCGCGAGCGGGTCCTGGAGGAGGCGCTGGCGGTGCCCGCGGA
>NZ_JBKGHJ010000408.1:0-7683 GCF_046520365.1 Corallococcus sp. 4LFB | reverse complement strand
GCTGAGGGACCTGCTCGTCGCGCGCCTGGACCGGCTGGGCCGCGGCAAGGAGACCGCGCAGATCGCCTCCGTGCTGGGCCGCGAGCTGACGCACGAGCTCCTGCGCCACGTGAGCCCGCTGACGCCGGAGGCGCTGGAGGCGGACCTGGAGCGGCTGGTGGGCTCCGGGCTCCTGCACCGCAAGCGCCGGCCGAAGGGGCCCGTGTACCTCTTCAAGCACGCGCTGGTGCGGGACGCGGCCTACGACTCCATGCTCAAGCGGTACCGGCAGCAGGTGCACGCGAAGACGGCGGAGGCGCTGGAGGCGCACTTCCCGGAGCAGGTGGAGGCCCGGCCGGACCTGCTCGCGCACCACTGGGCCGCCGCGAACCTCAAGCGCAAGGCCATCGTCTACGCGCAGAAGGCCGCGTTCGCCGCGCTGGTGCGCTCCGCCTACCTGGAGGCCATCCTCTTCGCCCGGCTGGGCCTGTCGTGGCTGGACGCCATCGACGACCCGGTGGAGCGCGCGCAGCTGGAGCTGAGCCTCAACGGCGTGCTCGCGCCGGCGCTGATGTCCACGCAGGGCTGGCGCTCGCAGGAGCTGCGCACCGTGGCGGAGCGCTCGCTGGAGCTGCTCTTCACGGTGGGTGAGAGCCCCTACGCGGCCCCGACGCTGTGGGTCCTCTCCATCTTCTACCACCTGGGGGGTGACCAGCGCCGGGTGCGCGGCCTGCTGGACCGGCTGGTGGCGCTGGCGCAGCGCACCGGGGACGCGGGACAGGAGGCGGTGGCGCTCACCATCCTCTCCAACATCGAGCTGCTGGAGGGCCGCCTGGGCGAGGCGAAGGCGAAGGCGGAGCGCTGCCTGTCGCTGTTCGACCCGGTGGCGCACCGCATCCACCGCATCCTCTACGGGCAGGACACGCGCGTGGGCGGCGAGTCCGTGCTGTGCCGGGGGCTGTGGCTGCTGGGCTTCCCGGACCAGGCGAAGGCGCACGGCGAGGCCGCGGTGGCGTGGGGCCGCGAGCTCAACCACGGCACCAGCATCGGCCTGTCCTTCATCTACCTGCTGCTGATAGCGCAGGAGCACGGCGACCGCGCGGAGGCGCTCCAGCTCATCGCCCAGCACGCGGAGCTGTCCCACCGCTACGGCCTGCTGGAGCAGTCCGCCTACGTGGGCATCCTGCGCGGGTGGGCGGCGAAGGACCTGGAGGCGATGCGGCGCGGCATGGCGATGCGCGAGGCGTTCGGCACGGAGATGGACCAGCCCGCCTACTACGCCATCCTCGCGGAGCTGGAGCTGGAGCTGGGCCACGTGGACGCGGCGCTCGCCTCCGTGGAGCAGGGCCGGCAGCGCGCCCAGGCCCTGGGCGAGGCGTACCACGAGTCCAAGCTGCTGCGCGTCAAGGGACAGGCGCTGCTGCAGCGGGATGGAAACACTGCACCCTCCGCGGAAGCGTGCTTCCGGCAGGCCGCGGAGGTGGCACACGCCCAGGGGGCGCGGATGCGCGAGCTGCAGGCCGTCACGGCGCTGGCGCGGGTGCTCCAGGCGTCGGGACGACAGGAAGAAGCCCGGCAACGGCTGCAAACGGTCTACAGTACCTTCTCCGAAGGATGGGGAACGCCGCCCATCCAGGAGGCCGGCGCGCTGCTGGAAGCGCTGGGAGGAGAACGCTGACATGAGCAAGAAGAAGCCGGAGTCGAAGGCCGCGCCCGCGCCCGCACGGGCCCGCCCGGTGGCTCGCAAGCCCACGCGGAGCGCGGGGGCCCAGGCCGCCACGGTGAATGACTGGCAGGCCGTGTGGATGCGCGCCGTCGCGCTGGCGTGGAAGGAGCCGGAGTTCGAGGCGGCGCTGCAGAAGGATCCGCGCCAGGCCCTCAAGAAGCGCTTCGACTTCGACCTGCCCGCCAGCATCCACCTGAAGGTCGTCCCCTCCACCGCGAAGGACGCGGCGGCGGACAGCACCTGGAAGGTGAACAGCGCGGAGGTGGAGCTGCACCTGCCGAAGAAGCCGGCGGACGTGGCCGACCACGCCGTGGCCCTCTCCAGCCTCACCGACACCTACGGCCGCTCGCACTGCTGCGGCAGCCCCTGCTGCTGAGAGCCGCCGCGCGGGCGCGTCGCGGCCGTCAGGGGGCCGAGTCCGGAGGATCGCCCCCCGACACCGCGAAGGCGCCCACGGAGGCCTCGGCGAAGCCGTCCACGCCCGCCACGCGCTGGAAGAAGTCCGGGTCGCTCCGGCCCAGCGCGTAGGGCCTGAGTCCCAGCGCGGTGGACACCAGGTAGAGCGTCTGCACCAGCGCCCCGGTGTCCTGCAGCACCAGCGAGTACGCCAGCGTCTCGTACTTCCACGCGAGCCGCGGCACGCGCGCGGCCACCACCATCAGCACCTCGGGCCGCTCGAAGGGCTCCACCGGCGCGCGGGCCTCGTCCATCAGCGCGTGGAACTCCGGCGTGGGGCCGCTCAGCTTCTCCAGCCGGTGGCCCAGCGGGTCGTAGTGGTAGGCGCCCGGGGCCAGGCCCTGGCACTCGCCCACCATGGGGTACAGCTCCAGCGCGTACACCGCGCCCGCGCCGGGGTAGGGCCGGTCGGTGATGTCCCCGTCCTGCGTGGTGCGCACCTCGCGCACGCGCGCGGCGCGGTAGAGCAACTCTCCCAGCTGCCGCACGGTGAGCGGGGCGGCGCCCGGCCGCGCAGGCTGCGGCGGGCCTCCAGCACCTCCGTGAAGGTGCGGTCGCCGCCCGCGCGCAGCGCCTCCATGTCCGGCCGGTACAGCTCCACCGCCTCCTGCGTCACCGACGGCTTGATGGCGGGCGGGTTGGGCAGCTCGCCCCGGAAGCGGTAGGTGGCCCCCGCGCGCGTCTGGTGGCCCCAGCCCCGCGAGCGCAGGTGGAAGAGCAGGTCGTGCGGCTCCCACTGCTTCAGCGCCGTCTGCGTCTCCTCCGACGCCGGCACGTCCAGCCCGTTGGGGACCAGGATGCCCGTCTCCGCCAACAGGCGCACCAGCTCCCGCAGCGTGAAGGACTCGATGCCGGTGTTGAACTGGTTGAGCCGCGCCAGCAGCGTGGGGCGGGCCATGTCGAAGAGCAGCGACACCACGCGCCGGTCATGCAGCGCCGCGGTGGCGTGCACCGTGGGGCAGTCCAGCACCGCGCGGCCCTCCGCCATGCGCGTGTGCGCGAAGCGCGACAGCTGCAGCGGCTGGGTCGCGTCGAACGTCGCGCGGTGGCGCAGGAAGGACGCGGAGGCCGGCGTGAGCGTCAGGAGCAGGTTGCCCCGCTCCTCCACCGTCCACGACAGCAGGCCGCCGTCGCCCGCCAGGTCCAGCCAGTACCACGCGAGCGTCGCGTCCGAGCCCGCGGCGGCCGGCACCTCCGCCTCGTGGATGCCTCCGTCCGCGAGCGACTCGAAGACCGCGCGCACACCGGGGGCCAGCGGGCCCAGCCGCAGCGAGCGGCCAGGGCCCTCCACGCGTGCGTCCTCCGCGTCGGGGCAACGCAGCGCCACACCTTCGGCGAGCGACAATCTCATTCGTGCGGCCTCACGGCTCCACACCGTAGAACCGAGTCGGGTTTTCCCAGAGAACCTTTCGTAGACGACTTTCGGTCATCCCGTCACGCAAGGACAGCAGCGACCCCAGCACATCCTCGCCGTGGTCCAGGTGGGGGAAGTCGGTTCCGAAGACGAGGCGGTCCTCCGGGAGGTGGCGCACCACGTCAGACAGGTAGGGCTCATCCGGCTCCAGGGAGACGAAGCAGTGCCGGCGCAGGTAGGAGGAAGGGAGCTGTCGGATGGTGGCGGAGACCTCTGCACCCACGGCACGATATTCCTCGTCCAGCCGCCACGCCCAGTACGGCAACCAGCCGCAGCCGGCCTCCATCGCGCCGACGCGCAGGGTGGGGTGCCGCTCCAGCACGCCCCCCTGGAGGAGCGCCAGCAGGCCCATCATCAGCTCCATGGGGTGGGCGCAGACGTGGTTGGCGAAGCGGGTGTCGAAGCGGTCCGCGCCCGCGGACGGGACGTAGACGTGCCCGCTGCCGTGGAGCACCACCGCGAGTGAGCGCTGCTCGCACTCGGCCCAGAAGGGGGCGTAGGCGGCGTCCGACAGCAGCCGGCCGTTGATGGGGTTGGGGCGCACCATGACGGCGCGCCAGCCGAAGCCCGCGACGCGGCGGACCTCCGCCACCATGGCCTCCGGCTCGTGGCGGCTGATGAGCCCCACGCCCCGCAGGCGCTCCGGCTGGTGCGCGCAGAAGTCATGCAGCCAGGTGTTGTAGACGGACGCGAACGCGGTGGCCACCTGGGGCTTCAGGGGCCAGAAGCCCTCCAGCAGCAGCGCGTAGGTGGGGAAGAGGGCCGCCATGTCCACGCCGTCGCGGTCCATCTGGGCCAGGTACACGTCCGGCCGCTGCAGGAGCTCGTTGCGGCCCAGCTGCGCGTAGGAGCGCGCGGAGAACTCCACCCAGGCCCTCTCCGGCATGTGGTTCCACAGCGGCTTGCCGTCCACCTCCGGCAGCGGCTGCACGGGCAGCAGGCCCTGGGGGCCCAGCCGCTCCAGGCGCGCCTCCAGGGTTTCGTCCGGCAGGCGTCCCGGGCGGGGCGCGTGCGGCGCAGGCCGGGCTCCAGCTGCTCCGCCCACAGGCTCAGCGGCTCCAGGACGTGTCGGTCCGCGTCGAAGATGCGAAGGCCGTCGCGCATGCGTCAGGGTCCCCAGCTCGCGAGCTCGTCGCGCACGTCCTTGAGCAGCGCTTCCAGGAGGCCGGTGCGGCGGGCCTGGGCGCGCAGGGCCTGCTCCTCCGCGTCCTCCAGCGTGCCCGCGCGTCCGCCCCGGGTCTCCACCGCGCGGTCGCACAGCTCGCGCAGGAACTCGTGGTGCTGCGGCTGGAGCGTCTGGAAGCCCTCGCCCCAGCGGGCGACGAAGTCCACCAGCACGTCGCGCGAGGCCTCCGGCACGTCGCGGCGGTCGGGCAGGTCGCGGCTCAGGCGCACGAAGAGGTCCGGGAACACGTCGCGCATCGCCGCGGCGAAGGTGGCCGGGACGTAGACGGGCTGCGTGTCCGGGACGAGGTCGCCCTGGCGCTCGGCGGCCAGCACCGCGTCGAAGTCCGTGAAGAGGCGCTCGTGGCGGCGGCGCTCGTTCTGGTTGCGCGCGAGGAAGAACACCGCGCGCGGCAGCATGGCCGGGGCGGCGCGGCGCACCTGGGCGAGCGTGTCCCCCACGGCCTGGCGCTCGCCGGGCGTCAGGGCCCAGGCGGCGGTGGCCTCGCGCAGGAAGCGGTCGGTGACGGCCTCCGGCCACTCGGGCTCCTTCACCTGGGGCGGGCGCTGGATGCCGGCGATGAAGCCCCGGATGCGCTCGCAGGCGGCGTCCCAGGTGGACAGCCGCTCCACCAGGTCGCGGAAGCCTTCGAGCAGCTGGGGCCGCGTCATGCCCAGGGGCATCACGTTGAGCACGATGGCGCCCCGGTCCTGGGAGTGCGCCTTCCTGGGCGTGGCGAGCCGGCCCTCCGCGCGCAGCCGCGTCCACAGCTTCGTGCCGCGCGGGGCCTGGAGCGGCGCCACCACCACCCAGGGCAGGTGCGTGCGCTGGATGTTCGCGTGCAGCGAGTCGAAGACGGCGGGCGTGTCGTGGTCGAACCCGACGATGAAGCTGCCCCGGGGGCCGATGCCGTGCGCCTGGATGCGCAGGAGGTCGCCCACGAGGTCCGCGCGCACGTTCTGGTGCTTCTGGGCTTCCTTGAGCGCGCCCGCGTCGAAGGACTCGATGCCCAGGACGACGGTGTAGAAGTTCGCGTCCGCCATGCCCTCCAGCAGCCCGGCGTCGCGGCTCAGGTTCATCGTCACCTGGGTGAAGAAGCGCAGCGGGCGGGGCAGGGCGCGGTTCAAGGGCACCAGCCCCGCGAGCACCTGCTTCGCGTAGGCCGCGTCCCCGATGAACTCGTCGTCCGCGAAGAAGACGCCCTCCGCGCCCAGCGCCGCGTGGGCGCGCACCTCCTCCAGCACGCGCTCCACCGGCTTGTGCCGCTGCTTGCGGCCGTACAGGTAGATGACGTCGCAGAAGGAGCAGTCGAACGGGCAGCCGCGGGTGGTCTGCACGGAGCCCCACGCGTAGCGCGGGAAGTCCGCCGCGACGGCGTCCCAGCGCGGCGGGGGGCTCTCGCTCAGCGACGGCTTGTCGAGCTGCCGGTACTCCGGCGAGTACTCGCCCGCGAGCCAGTCCGCGAGGAAGCGCGGCCAGGTGCGCTCCGCCTCGTTGACGAAGAGGGCGTCGAAGAAGCCCCGGTAGTCCTCCGGCGCGGCGGAGACGGCGGGGCCGCCCGCGACCACCGTGGCGCCCCGGTCGCGGAAGAGGCCGCCCAGGAAGCGCGCCTGGTAGGTGAGGGCGGAGTACATCACCGACACGCCGACGAGGTCGTAGTCCGGCAGCTCCGTGTCCGCGCGCAGCTGTCCGTGCAGCTCCTCGTCCCAGATGTCCACGCTGAAGGCGTCCGGGGTGAGCGCCGCGAGCGTCGCGCAGGCCAGCGGCGTCATCGTCGCGCGCTTCACCAGCCCGCGCTCGGGGTCGAAGTCCTCCGTCTCGCGGTCCACGTGGCGCCGGTCGGGCCCGCACTGGACCAGGAGGATGCGTGGCTTGGGTTCAGGAGGCGGGGCCATGGCTCAGAAGTAGAACGGCACGGGGTTGAGCTGCGCTTCGGTCCTCGGGGCCGCGAGCCACCCCATCCGCACGGGGACGTCATACAGCCGGCCGGGGCCCAGCCGGCGCCAGAAGTGCCGCAGCCCCGGGACGATGACCTTCACGGCGCAGACGCCCACGTCCGGCCGTGATTGCTCCATCACCAGCAGCTCCAGTCCCGCGCGGGCGCCGGCCACGCACTCGCGCACGTCGTCGCGCAGGTCGTCATGCCACACGCGCGGGAAGTCGGCGCGGACGCGCGCGGGGACCGCGTCGTCCGGGAAGAGCCAGGTGACGTCGTCGTGCGCGCCCGCGTCCCAGGGCGACGGGGCCGTGTCCTTCGGGTCGTAGCACTGGGCCACCTCCGTGAGCGCGCGCTGCACGGCGAGCTTCGCGTCGAAGTGGCAGCCGCACCCGGCCCAGGCCCGCCTCCGCTCCGGGGACCACGCGAGCGCGACGAACACCGGGATGCCCAGGTCGTGCGTGAGATCCAACACCGACAGCTGGACGCCGAGCGACTGGTAGTGCGCCTCCACGGACGCGAACCACGGCTCGTCGAAGGAGCGCAGGTCCAGGCGCGGACGGCGCAGGCGGTTGTACCACCAGAGCGCCACCGCATCGCGCTCCACCAGCTCCAGGAAGCCCTGGAGGATGGCCTCCTCCACGCAGTTGCCCGCCGCGTTGCCGTTGGAGTTGAAGAGGCAGAACGGCCCGTCCGCCCCCGGGGGCGTGGGCGTGAAGAGGTACGCGAACGACGTGGGCACGTACTTGTGGACCCCGTGCGTGAGCGACCACGCGGGGCTCCAGTCCAGGGGTTGATCCGCGTAGGGCAGGGGCACCGCGGTGCGCATGTCGCGGCGGGCCGGGCCTTCGAGCGTGGCGGGCCGCGCCTGGAGCTGCGCGGCGCTGAAGTGCTGGAGCGCGTCCGGGTGTACGGCCTTCGCGCCAGCTGGGACGCCGTGGCGTGGACGCGGGCTCGTCGCCCTGGAACACCGCGCTGTAGCGCTCCAGCGCTTCACACAGCGCGCC
>NZ_JBKGHJ010000407.1:0-7696 GCF_046520365.1 Corallococcus sp. 4LFB | reverse complement strand
CCCCGAAATCCTCCGCGCGCCCCTCCCTCGCCCGGCCGCCCTGCGGGCCGGGGGGCAGGACGCGCGGGACGTCAGGACCAGGAGACGTCGTAGACGGCGTCCACCAGCGACTGTGCCTTGCCGCTCACCTGCACGTCGTGCACGCCCGTCACCTCCAGCGCGGACTGGAGGATGCCCTCGTTGTAGGGCACCGGCATCAGCGAGCGCTTCATGATGACCCGGCCGGACGTGGGCCCCGTCCACTCCACGGTGCGCTCGCCGAAGTTCAGCGCCGTGCGGTAGCCGGAGTGCATCAGCTCCAGCAGCCGCTTCGGGTCGCCGCCCGCCTGCTGCACGAAGTCGCGCGCGAACATGGAGTTGAGGAAGTCCAGCATCGCCTGCGTGCCAATCTGCCGCTGCGCCGCCTCATGCCCGCCCACGAGCGACGAGAGCTGCTCGGCCGCGACGTAGGACAGCCGCAGGAAGCGCGGGAACGGATAGGTCTGCATGGGCATGAAGTCGGCGGTCTCGCCCACCTGCTCCAGACAGCGCGTCACCGCCTCCGGTCCGCCCAGGAACCGCACCGCGTCCAGCACGCCCAGGAAGAACAGGCCCCGGCTCGTGTCCTCCGGCGTCGTCGCGGCCAGGCGAGCCTCCAGGTCACGAGCGACGTCGTCGGGGAGATTCAGCGCGCCGTGCGGCATCAGCGTCGTCCTTTGAATGAGGGGGGACTGGACCAGGCGGGGACCTGGCGGGCGCGAGGATTCCACAGGTCCCGTTCCATCGCGAGTCCTGGATGGGCCTGCCTCGCGCCACGTGACACATGTTTCACGACGTGCGGGGTCCTTCCGGGCCTTCCCCGGATGATGAAGGCAGGAACCGGCGCACCACCTCCATCAAGGAAGCCACCGACACCGGCTTGCGCAGATAGGCCGTCGCGCCCGGAGGATGGAAGGGGCTGCCGGACAGCACGATGATGGGCACGCCCTCCATCATGCGCGCCTCGGACAGCCGCGCGAGGAAGGCCTGTCCGTCCATCACCGGCATCATCAGGTCCAGCAGCACCAGGCCCGGGCGGGGATGGGACTTCAACCAGTTCCAGGCGTCCTCGCCGTGGATGCATTGCGCGACGCGATAGCCCTCCATCTCCAGCAGCGTCGCGACCGCGTCCCGGATGTCTTCCTCGTCCTCTATCAAGAGGATGGGGGGGGCACTGTCTGTCATGCAGTGTCTCCACTCGCTTTCCGCCACACCTCCGGCCTTCATGTGGCTGTGGGTCACCCGGCTCCTCCTGAAGGCACGAGGGCCCACGGGGAGGGTGGAGCCGGACAAGGCGTTGGCGCCGTGGAGAAATAACGGCTGGAGCCCCCCGGTCTGATTTCGGGCGCGGTGCGTTTTCGTGCCTGCTCGCCTGCTCCCACCCGGTTCGGGACCCCGCGCCGGACCTTGCCCACTGGCCTGCCGCGCCGCGCGTCCCCATCTTCCGGACGGAGGTTCCACATGCGCTTCCAAGCGGGGGAGGAGCGGCCTTGAAGTTCCGCGATCTGTTGAGCGGTTGGCCCGTGCTGCGGCAGCTCACCCGAGGTGACGGCCGGGCGCTGGGGGACACGGCGATGACGGCGCGCAGCCGCGCGCTGGCGCCGCGCACGAAGTCCGCGGATGCGGTCGTGAAGTCCATCTGCCCGTACTGCGCGGTGGGCTGCGGGCAGGAGGTGCACGTGCGCGACGGTCGCATCCTCGACATCGAGGGCGACCCGCACTCCCCCATCTCCCGCGGGCGGCTGTGTCCCAAGGGCGCCGCGACCTTCCAGCTGGTCACGGGGACGCAGCGCGTCCACCAGGTCCTCTACCGCCGCCCCGGCGGCACGCAGTGGGAGCCCATCGCGCTGGAAGAGGCGATGGACAAGGTGGCCGAGCGCGTGAAGCGCACGCGTGACGCGACGTTCGAGGTGACGGACGCGAAGGGCCAGTGGGTGAACCGGACGCTGGGGCTGGCGCACCTGGGCGGGGCGACGCTGGACAACGAGGAGAACTACCTCCTCAAGAAGCTGTTCAGCGCGCTGGGCGTCGTGCAGGTGGAGAACCAGGCTCGAATATGACACGCGTCCACGGTGCCCGGTCTGGGCATCACGTTCGGTCGCGGCGGCGCCACGACGTTCCAGCAGGACCTGCAGCACTCGGACTGCATCCTCATCCAGGGCTCCAACATGGCCGAGTGCCATCCGGTGGGCTTCCAGTGGGTGATGGAGGCGAAGGCCCGGGGCGCGAAGGTCATCCACGTGGATCCGCGCTACACGCGCACCAGCGCGGTGGCGGACGTGTACGCGCCCATCCGCGTGGGCACGGACATCGCGTTCCTGGGCGGGCTCATCCACTACGTGCTGGAGCACGAGCGGTACTTCCGCGACTACGTGGTGCAGTACACCAACGCGGCCACGCTCATCCGCGAGGACTTCGTGGACACGGAGGAGTTGGAGGGCCTCTTCAGCGGCTTCCAGCCGAAGGACAACCGCTATGACATCGCGTCCTGGCAGTACCAGGGGGTGGCGGGCGCCGTCCCCGCGGCGGGCCACAAGGAGCTGACGGACGAGCCGGGCGCGGGCGCGGGCGGGCAGGACCACCGCCTGGACGTGCACGACGAGCACCGCGACGAAACGCTCCAGCATCCCCGGTGCGTGTTCCAGCTCTTGAAGCGCCACTTCGCCCGCTACACGCCGAAGGTGGTGTCCCAGGTGTGCGGCGTGGACGAGGCGCTGTTCCTCCAGGTGGCGCGGACGCTGTGTGACAACTCCAACCCGGAGCGCACCAGCGCGTTCTGCTACGCGGTGGGCTGGACGCAGCACTCGGTGGGCGTGCAGTACATCCGCACGGCGGCCATCCTCCAGCTCTTGCTGGGCAACATCGGCCGGCCCGGCGGCGGCATCCTCGCGCTGCGCGGGCACGCGTCCATCCAGGGCTCCACGGACATCCCCACGCTCTACAACCTGCTGCCCGGCTACCTGCCCATGCCTCGCGCCAGCGGCACGGACGGGCTGGAGCACTACATCCGGAGCAACAAGTCCGGCGGCGGCTGGTGGACGGAGTTCCCCAAGTACGCGGTGTCGCTGCTCAAGGCGTGGTTCGGGGACAAGGCCACGCAGGCCAACGACTACCTGTTCGCGCACCTGCCCCGGCTGACGGGGAACCACTCGCACATGCAGACGGTGGCGGACATGGCGGACGGGAAGCTCCAGGGCTACTTCGTCATGGGGGAGAACCCCGCCGTGGGCAGCATGAACGGGGCGCTCCAGCGCAAGGGGCTGCGCAAGCTGGACTGGCTGGTGGTGCGCGACTTCACCCTCATCGAGACGGCGGAGTTCTGGCGCACGGCGCCGGAGGTCCAGGCCGGGCAGGTGCGGCCGGAGGACATCCAGACGGAGGTGTTCTTCTTCCCGGCCGCCGCGCACACGGAGAAGGACGGCAGCTTCACCAACACGCAGCGGCTGCTGCAATGGCATCACAAGGCGGTGGAGCCGGCGGGGGACGCGCGCAGCGAGCTGCACTTCGTCTACCACCTGGGGCGCAAGCTGCGCGCCCTCTACGCGGGCTCCACGGCCCCCAAGGACGCGCCGCTGCTGGACCTGACGTGGGACTACCCCACGCACGGGCCGCACGCGGAGCCCTCCGCGGAGGCCGTGCTCAAGGAGATCAACGGCTACACGGTGGCGGACGGCAAGCCGGTGGACGGCTTCACGGCGCTGAAGGACGACGGCTCCACGGCGAGCGGCTGTTGGATCTACTCGGGCTGCTACAAGGACGGCGTCAACCAGCCGGCGCGGCGCAAGCCGGGGCAGGAGCAGACGTGGGTGGCGCCCGAGTGGGGCTGGGCGTGGCCGTCCAACCGGCGGCTGCTCTACAACCGCGCGTCGGCGGACGTGGACGGCAAGCCCTGGAGCGAGCGCAAGCGCTACGTGTGGTGGGACGCCGGGGAGAAGAAGTGGACCGGCGAGGACGTGCCGGACTTCATCGCGGACCGGCCGCCGGAGTACCGGCCCCCCGAGGGCGCGACGGGGCTGGCGACGCTCGCGGGCAATGATCCGTTCCTGATGCAGGCGGACGGCAAGGGCTGGCTCTTCGCGCCCAGCGGGTTGATGGACGGGCCGCTGCCCACGCACTACGAGCCCATGGAGTCGGTGGTGCCCAACCCGCTCTACGCGCAGCAGTGCAGCCCCACGCGCGAGGAGTGGAGGCGCAAGGACAACCCCTATCACCGGGCCTGGGGCGACCCGCGCTACCCGTACCTCGTCACGACCTACCGGCTCACCGAGCACCACACCGCGGGCGGCATGTCGCGCTGGCTGTCCTGGCTGAGCGAGCTGCAGCCGGAGATGTTCTGTGAAATCTCCCCGGAGCTGGCGCGGGAGAAGGGGCTGAAGAACGGCGACTGGTGCACGCTGGCCACGGCGCGAGGGGACCTGGAGTGCCGGGCGCTGGTCACGGAGCGCATCCGCCCGCTGAAGGTGAAGGGAAGGCGGGTGCACCAGATTGGCCTGCCGTACCACTGGGGCGTCACGGGGCGCGTGCGCGGGGAAGGGGCCAACGAGCTGACGGCGTTCGTCGCGGATCAGAACGTGGACATCCAGGAGTCGAAGGCGTTCACGGCGGACCTGCGGGCAGGAAGGATGCGCTCGGGCGAGCGGGCCGCGGCGGGCGCGGCGCCGCCTCCGCTCACGGTGCCGGAGGTGCCGCGCGACGTGACGCCGCCGGGGGAGACGGACCACACGGAAGCGCAGGAACCCGAGGGGAAGGGATAGGCGCATGGGCAGCCGCAAGGGGTTCTTCACGGACACGACGCTCTGCATCGGCTGCAAGGCGTGCGAGGTCGCGTGCAAGCAGTGGAACCAGCTGCCGGACGACGGCTTCCACTTCACGGGCATGTCCTACGACCAGACGGCGCACCTGGGCGCGGCGACGTGGCGGCACGTGGCGTTCGTGGAGCGGCCGGTGCCGTTGCAGGGGCAGACGTCGGGCGCGGGGGACTTCTCCTGGCTGATGATGTCGGACGTGTGCAAGCACTGCCAGCGCGCGGCCTGTCTGGAGGCGTGTCCCACGGGCGCCATCGTGCGCACGGAGTTCGACACGGTCTACGTGCAGCCGGACGTGTGCAACGGCTGCGGCTACTGCGTGTCGGCGTGTCCGTTCGGGGTGATTGACCGGCGCGAGGACGACGGGCGCGCGTGGAAGTGCACGCTCTGCTACGACCGCATCGGCGACGACCAGACGCCCGCGTGCGCGAAGGCGTGTCCCACGGCGTCCATCCAGTACGGCGACCTGGACGAACTGCACGCGCGAGCGGAGACGCGCGTGCGCGACCTGCACCAGCAGGGCGTGACGGACGCGTACCTGTACGGGAAGGACGCGGAGAGCCAGCCGGGCACGGGCGGGCTCAACGCGTTCTTCCTGCTGTTGGACAAGCCGGAGGTCTACAACCTGCCGCCCGACCCCGTGGTGCCGACGAAGAAGGCGCTGCGGTCATGGGCCTCGGTGGCGGTGGGCGCGGTGGGCATGGTGGCGGTGGCGGTGGGCGCGGTGGTGCTGGGGCGGGAGGGGTGATGAGCGACGACACGCTGCTGGACCGGCTTCAGCGCAAGGCGGACGGGCGGAACATCGATCCGCGCTCGGGCATCCTGGAGGGCGAGGGTGCACAGCAGCAGGTGAAGGATCCGGAGCCCGCTCGGCAGGGGATGGACGTGTTGCGCACGGTGCCGTCGAGGTCGGGGCCGGACAGCGCGGAGGCGCCGAGCTACTACGGCATGCCGGTGTTGAAGGAGCCGCTGTGGATCTGGACGATCCCGGCGTACTTCTATGTGGGCGGGGTGGCGGGCGCGGCGAGCGTGCTCGGGGTGGCGCTGGAGTCCTTCGGAGGGCGGCGGCTGGAGCGGCTGGCGGAGCGCTGTCACACGGTGGGCCTGGCGGGCGACATCCTGAGTGCGGGGCTGTTGATCCACGACCTGGGCCGGCCGTCGCGCTTCCTGAACATGCTGCGCGTGTTCCGGCCCACGTCGCCCATGAGCATGGGCTCGTGGGTGCTGGCGGGTTCGGGCGCGGTGAACTCGGCGGCGTGGGTGCTGCGGCGGAGGCCGGGAGCGCTGGGCGGGCTGGGGCGGGTGGCGGGCTGGATGGGCGCGGCGCTGGGCCTGCCGCTCGCGGGGTACACGGCGGTGCTGGTGAGCAACACGGCGGTGCCCCTGTGGCAGCAGGTGGGGCGCACGCTGCCGCTGTTCTTCATGTCCTCCGCGACCGCGAGCGCGGGGAGCCTGTTGTCCCTGTTCCCGCACACGGACAAGGAGGAGCGGGTGCTGCGCCGCTTCCGCATCGCGGGCAAGGTGGCGGAGCTCTTCACACGCGAGGCGGTGGAGCTGGAGGCGCGGCAGGTCGCGGAGGTGGGCAAGCCGCTGCGCTCGGGAGCGTCGGGAGCGCTGTGGATGCTGTCGCGGACGTGTTCGCTGGCCGGGCTGGTGGTGGACGTGCTGCCGGGGCGGGCACGGTGGAAGCAGGTGACAGCGGGCGTGCTGTCCACGGTGGGCGCGGTGACCGCGCGCTACGGCATCATCCAGGCGGGCAAGGCCTCCGCGAGGAACCCCCAGGCCACGTTCCAGGGACAACGGCAGGGGCTGGGAGCGGCGCAGGTGGACGGGAACACGGTGGCATCGGACGGAAAGCCGCTGAGCTTCCCGTTGCCCGTGCTGGGCCAGGGCGCGGCACGCACGGCGCCACGGCCGGAGGCACCGTATGCACGGTTCATGGTGAAGCAGCCGGAGCCGTGATGATCAGGGCAACGCAACACCGTAGCGCGCCAGGTCCTCCGGCGTGTTCACGTTCGCCAGCGCGCGCAGCTCCGGATCCACCGCGCGCAGTGCGTCCACGGGCAGTGTCCGCGTGCGGAAGCGCATCAGCACCCGCCGCATGGACGGGTCCTCCGTCAGCGCTTCACCCCACCGCGTCACCAGCTCCGCGCGGTACGCCGCGAAGAGCGGCTCCCACCGTCCATCACGCTCGAAGCACACCGCGTCCACGTCACCCGCCCGCGCGTCCAGCACCACCCGCGCCGCGGCCTCCGTGACGAACGGCATGTCACACGCCACCACGAAGACCCACGCGGTGCGCGCCGCGCCCAGGGCCGCATGGACGCCTCCGGGCGCTCCCTTGCCCTTCACCGCGTCCGCTACCGTGCGAAGCCCGAAGCGCTCGTACGGTTCCGGAACATTCGCCACCAGCACCCCGTCCTCGAAATGCGACCCGAACGCCCGCAGGCGTTCCAGCGTCGTGAGCCCCTCCACGCTCAGCAGCCCCTTGGCCACACCGCCCAGCCGGGTCCCCTGCCCCCCTGCCAGGATGGCCAGCGTCACGTCGGGAAAGGTCGTGGATCCATCCATGTCCGCCGACCCTACACAGCTTTCCCTCCGTCCACCCCCCTGCCGCTTCGCCCGGGAAACGCGTCACTCCCTGGATTCCGCCAAGCCCCAGAGGGAGGGAGCAGCCTGCGGTCCCACGCCACCCGTGGACAAGGCACGCGCCCCCCGTCATAGAGTCCGGCGCCCCCTCCTGGACGCATGCCGCTGACTCCCCTCCCCGCCGCGCGACTGGCCGCGCTCGATGCCATCGCGCCCGCGGCCCCCACACGCCTGCCCCTGCTGGAAGCCCATGGCCGGTTCCTCGCCGCTGGCGTCGCCGCCTC